>NZ_LNCQ01000029.1:275969-352866 GCF_002831785.1 Allobosea sp. FBZP-16
CGTGCCACCGACGAAGGCGGTGCGGGCCTGCGGGGTGAGATCGCCGAAGCCGTGACGCCAGCCGAGCATCGCCCGGGCGAACAGCGGCATCGCCCCGATCTGCGCCTCGGCGCGCAGGCCGAGCGTGGTGAAGCCCAGCGTCTGGTCGCTGGAGAGCACCCGCAAGGCGGCCGCGCCGCCGCGCTCCGTACCGGCATCGGTCGAGACCCGGATCAGTGCCAGCTGTGCGAAGGGCTCCAGCGCAACGCCGCTGAAGGCGAAGGCATAGCCAAGCTCGGCGAAGCCCTGCGTCACCGAGCCCGGACGCTGCAGGCGCAAGAGATCGCCGAAGCCGCGGATCTGGACCTGGCGGCGGATGTCGCTCTCCGACCAGGTGTAGGCCGCGCCGGCATCGAAGCGAAGGTTGCCGAAGCGGGCGCCGGCATAGAGCGCGGCATGGCCGCTTTCGAGCTTGCCGCTGGAAAGCCTAGCGTCGAGATCGAAGCGCGACTGGCTGTAGCCGCCGGCGACGCCGAGCTTCAGCGACGAGCCCGGCGCGTCGTAGACCATGAGATCTGCGCCGAGCAGTGCCCCGCCGCTGCGGCGGCTCAGGCTGGCGGCGTTGCCGTCGCCGTCGCTGTTGCCGGTGCCGCCGAAGGCCGTGCCCCAGAGGGCGTAGCGCGGCTGCGGCAGCGGGGCCGGCATCACGATCGCGCCCTTGCGGCCGGGCAGATCGGCGCTGAAGCTCGCCGCGACCTGCTGCCCCGGCGCGGTCAGCAGCGGGCCGCGCAGATGGCCGAGGATCGTATCGCGCGCCAATCGGCTCTCGTCGATCATCACGCTGACGGCTTGCGCATGCGCCTCGCCCGAGAGCAGGTCGAAGCCGGCCCGCGCCTGATCGGCCGTCGCCGAGATCAGCGCGTCATAGACCGCATTGCCGACGCCAAGCCGCTCCGCCGCGATCGCGATGAAGCCCTGGTTGCGGGTCTGCGCGATGTAAGGACGCTGCCCGCCAGAGCCGCCGCTCGTATCCCCGTTGTTGGTTCCGCCGCCGCCTGTGCTTCCGCCCCCGCCCGTGCCGCCGCCATCGGGCCCGAACGATGTGTCGTTACGCGTCATCGTCAGCGTGACGTTCTGGCTGTCGTAAGCCAGTGACGGCGTCAGGAAGGCGAGGTTCGACGTGACGCTGGTGAAGCTGCCGCTGACCCCGCCCGAGGCGGTGAGGATGGTATAGCTCGTGCTCGCCGCGTAGTTGCCGTTCTCGGCCAGGACCTGGACCGTACCGCCCGAGAGCGTCGCCGAGCCTGAGGCGACGATCCTGTCGCTTTGCCCGGTGGCGTTGATCTCGACCTGATAGGTCGAGCCCGAGGCGAACGAGACATTGCCCGAGACGGTCAGCGTCCCGATCGAATTGCCCGGTGCCACCGTCGCGCCGCTGCCGACGCTTACGCCGCCGACCGTGCCCGAACCGCCCAGCGTGCCGCCATCCAGCGTCACCGTGCTGGTGATCGAGCCGTTGACGACGAGCTTGCCGCCCGCGACCGTGGTCGCGCCGGTGTAGGTGTTGGCTCCCGTCAGCGTCAGCGTGCCGGTTCCGGTCTTTTCGAACCCGCCATTGCCGCTGATTGACCCAGAGAACGTCGTCGAGGCGTTGCTGCCGCCAGCCTTCAGTGTCGTGCCGTTGCCGATCTGGATCGCGCCCGCGCCGGCGATCGATGCGGCGGTCACGGCACCCAGCCCATCGCTGATCTGTAATTGCGCGCCGGTTGCGATGATGTAGTCCGACGCCGCCGACATCGCCCGGGCAGCGTCGATGACGAGCGCGCCGGCCTCGATCGAGGTCTCGCCGGAATAGCTGTTGGTGCCGGACAGGATCAGCACGCCGGAACCTTGTTTGGTCAGGCCGCCTGTGCCGCTGATGGCGCCATTGAAGCTGATCGCATTGCTGCGATTGAAGACGATCTGGCCATTGTTGACGACGTCGCCGAGGATCGAGCCGGTCGTGCCGCCATTGCCGATCTGGAGCGTGCCACCCGAGATCGTCGTGCCGCCGGTATAGGTGTTCGTTCCGGTCAGGATCAGCGTGCCCGCGCCCGCCTTGGTAAGCGCGGTGCCGTTCCAGCCGGTCGCAGGGTTCGCAGCCTGATCGGCCAGAACCGCGCCGACCGTGAAGCTGTCGGTGGCATTGGTCAACGTGAAGGTGCCATGAGCGAGAGTGTTGTGGGCGTTCCAGGCCAGGTTGTAGCTGGCGAGATATTGCAGGCCGTCAGCCGATTTGCGGGTGGAGAGGGTGAGGTAGTCCACCGTGCCGCTGAAGCCGCCGACACTGATGCTGGCAAAGTCGCCGCCGATGCCGGAGGTGGTATCGATCAGCACCAGGTCGAGCTGGCTCGCGTCACTGATGCCGCTGAGGTTGAAGGTGACGCCGTTGCCGATCGTGACGCTGTTGGCGGAGAGCACGGGGCTGCCCGTGCCGGCGGCGATGGACAGCGTGGTGGTGTCGCCGAAGGTCACGGTCTGCGCGACGTTCAACGTCGTCGGCGCCTGGATCGCCAGCGTGCCGCCGGTGACGTTGATAGTGCCGGCGAGATTGATGCTGCCGCCCGATATGCCGTTGCCGAACTGGAGGGTGCCGCCCGAGATCGTCGTGCCGCCGGTATAGGTTTTGGAACCGATCAGGGTCAGCGTGCCCGTGCCGGTCTTGACCAACGAGCCGCCGGCGCCGGAGATGTCGCCGCTCACCTCGGTCGAGAGGTTGTTCGAGCCGACGGTGAGCTCATTGGCGCCGAGAACGTAATTGCCGGCGCCCGCGATCGAGCCCGCGCTCAGCTTGCCGTCGCCGTTCGGGCCGGCGCTGTTCGAGAAATTGACCGTTCCTCCGGCATCGTTGACGAGGGTGGCATTGCCCGCCGTGCTGTTGTCGAAGAAATATAGATCGCGGCTGTTGTCGATGGTCGCACTGCCCGCCGTGCTGCCTCCGTAAAAATCTATCGAGCCGGAGCTGCCATTGATGATCGTGGCGCTGCCTGCCGTGCTGGCGGCGTAGAATTTCAGAACCCCGAAGCTGTTGTCGATAGCGGCATTTCCTGCCGTGCTGGTGCCCAAGAATTCCAGAAGGTTGTTGTTGGTGATGGTGGCGTTGCCGGCCGTACTCGTATCATAGAAGTACAGAGTGCCACTGCTGCTGTTGGTGATGGTGGCGCTGCCCGCCGTGCTGGCGTTGTTGAAGCTCAGGTATTTGCTGTTGGCGATGACAGCATTGCTCGCCGTGCTTGTTCCATTGAAGTATACATTGTGGATGTTGGTGATAGTGGCACTGCCCGCTGCGCTGGTAGCGAAGAAGACAATGGCATCGTTGTTGATGATAGCGGCGCTGCTCGCCGTGCTGGTGCCGTAGAATCGCAGATTACCGCTGTTGGTGATGGCGGCATCACCTGCCGTGCTGGCGTCGTTGAAATTCAGATCTTTGCCGTTGTTGTTGGTGACGGTGGCGCTGCCCGCCGTGCTGCTCCCGTTGAACGACATGTTTCCGTTGTTGGTGATGACAGCATTGCCTGCCGTACCGTTGCCGGAGAAATAGAGAATTCCACTGGAATTATTGGTAATGGTGGCGCTGCCGGCTGTGCTGTTGCCGTTGAAGGACAATCCATAATTGTTGGAGATGATGGCGCTGCCTGCGGTGCTGCTGCCGTCGAAAACCATGCTGTAGGTGTTCGTGATGGTGGCGTTGCCGGCGGTGCTGGTGTCGTTGAACCCCCAGGAGCCGTCGTTGATGATGGTGGCATTGCCCGCCGTGCTGGTGTCATAGAACTGCGTCAGGCCGTAGCCGGTGTTGGTGAAGCTGCTCGTGCCGGCGCTGCTGCTGCCGCGGAAATTCATGCGCCCATTATTCGAGATCGTCGTGACGCCGGTCGTGTCGGCGTTGACGATATTGAATATCGCCCCGTTGCCGACGGTGACTGTCCCGAGAATGGAGCCGACCGCACCGGCAGTGCCAAGCTGCAATGTGCCGCCGGAGATCGTCGTGCCGCCCGTATAGGTGTTGATCCCAGATAAGGTCAGCGTGCCTGTGCCCGTCTTGACCAGCGAGCCGCTGCCGGAGATGACGCCGCTCGCCTCGGTCGAGAGATTGTTCGAGCCGACCGTGAACTGCTTGTTGCCGATGACGTAGTTGCCGGCGCCCTCGATCGAGCCGGCCGTCATCGCGGCCAATCCGGCGGGATCCGAGATATCCACCGTGCCGCCGGCCTGGGTGATGAAGCGCGCCCCCGCGCTGTTGCCGGCGGCGATGAACTGGGTCGTCGCGCCGGCCGCCGTCGTGATCGTCGCGGAGCCGGCCGTGCTGAAGCCGCGGAAGATCAGGCTGCTCTCGTTGACGATGCTCGCGCTTGCGGCCGAGCTGTTGTCATAGAAGATAAGGCTGCTCGTGTTGGTTATGGTGGCGCTGCCGGCGTTGCTCGTGTCGTAGAAGCTCAGGCTGGCGTTGTTGGTGATGGTGGCGCTTCCAGCCGTGCTCGACGTGTGGAAGTTGATCAGGCCAGCACCATTGTTGACGATCGTCGCGTTGCCGGCCGTGCTGTCGTCATAGAACAGCAGGTAAGCCGTGTTGGTGATGGCGGCGTTGCCGGCCGAGCTGGTGCCGTGGAACTCCGTGAAGAAGCTGTTGGTGATCGAGGCGCTGCCCGCCGAGCTGGCGTTCCGGAAATAGAGATCCCCGCTGTTGCTGATGGTCGCGCTGCCGCCGTTGACGACGATACCCGCTCCGGTGAATTCCAGTATCCGGTTGTTGCTGAAGCTGTAGTTCGCGGCATTGGCGTTGAACGTCCACCCGCCGATGGTGACATCGCTCGCGAACGACAGGTTCGTAATCGTCGACGTGCCGAAGAAGGCGGTGCCGGTCGGCCGCACTCCGGTGTCCCAGTTTAGGCCGGCATTGAAATTGGTCGAGACCGGCGCCGTGTGCCAGGTCGCATTCTGAGCGTGGGCAGGCGCAACGAGCGCCGTGCCGGCGAGGAGC
This sequence comes from Allobosea sp. FBZP-16, assembly GCF_002831785.1. Classification (NCBI taxonomy): domain Bacteria; kingdom Pseudomonadati; phylum Pseudomonadota; class Alphaproteobacteria; order Hyphomicrobiales; family Alloboseaceae; genus Allobosea; species Allobosea sp. FBZP-16. The sequence continues at coordinate 280,966 of NZ_LNCQ01000029.1, forward strand.
GCCAGCCGCAGGGCCAAGCCGCCCCATCTGCCGTCGAAAATCAGTCTAGTCACGTCGTGTTCCCCGGCCGCTGCGGCAGGCTTACGCCAGGGCACCGGCAAGGCAATGAACAGCCGTTCACAACCCGGCAAATCGATCCGCTGTGGCGGATTTGCCGCGAGCCGCTCCCGAAAGCCTGCGCATCAGTGCAGAACCAACTATCGGCGCATGCCCGCTGACTTGAGGCCCAACCGCGCTATAACCGGGCAAAGGTCTCAGCCGAGCCGGGAGGACATCATGCTCGCCAACGCGCCCCGCCCCTTCAATTTCGACCTCGGCGAGACCGCCGACGCGATCCGCGACACCGTCCATGCCTTCGCGCAGGAAAAGATCGCGCCGCGCGCCGAGGAGATCGACCGGACCAACCAGTTCCCGCGCGATCTCTGGCCGGAAATGGGCGCGCTCGGCCTGCACGGCATCACCGTTCCGGAGGAATATGGCGGTGCCGGCCTCGGCTATCTCGAGCATTGCGTCGCGATCGAGGAGGTCTCCAGAGCCTCGGCCTCGGTCGGCCTCAGCTACGGCGCCCATTCCAATCTCTGCGTCAACCAGATCGCCCGCAACGGCAACGACGCGCAGAAGAAGAAGTACCTGCCCAAGCTGATTTCGGGCGAGCATGTCGGCGCGCTTGCCATGTCCGAGCCGGGCTCGGGCTCCGACGTCGTCTCGATGAAGACCAGGGCGGTCAGGAAGGGCGACCGCTATGTCCTGACCGGCAACAAGATGTGGATCACAAACGGCCCGATCGCGGAGACCTTGGTGGTCTACGCCAAGACCGATCCGGAAGCCGGCCCGAAGGGCATCACCGCCTTCCTGATCGAGAAGGGAATGAAGGGTTTCTCGACCCATCAGAAGCTCGACAAGCTCGGCATGCGCGGCTCCGACACCTGCGAGCTCGTCTTCGAGGAGTGCGAGGTTCCCGAGGAGAACGTGCTTGGCTCGGTCGGCCGCGGCGTCAATGTGCTGATGAGCGGGCTCGACTATGAGCGCGTCGTGCTCTCGGCCGGCCCGCTCGGCATCATGCAGGCGGCGATGGACATCGTCCTGCCCTATATCCACGAGCGCAGGCAGTTCGGCCAGCCGATCGGCGAGTTCCAGCTCGTCCAGGGCAAGGTCGCCGACATGTATGTCGCGATGAACTCGTGCAAGGCCTATGTCTACGCCGTCGCCAAGGCCTGCGACCGCGCCGAGACCACGCGCGAGGACGCCGCCGGCGCCATCCTGATCGCCGCCGAGAAGGCGACGCAGCTCGCCCTCGACGCGATCCAGCTGCTCGGCGGCAACGGCTACATCAACGACTACCCGACCGGCCGCCTGCTGCGCGACGCCAAGCTCTACGAGATCGGCGCCGGCACCAGCGAGATCCGGCGCATGCTGATCGGGCGGGAACTGTTCAACAAGACGAAGTGAGGAGGCCTCTTCCTTCTCCCCTCGGGGGAGAAGGTGGCAGCGCGAAGCGCTGACGGATGAGGGAAGGAAGGCATAGACCTGTCCCGCCTCACCCGGTCGAACCGCCCTCATCCCCTGCCGGACCTTCTCCCCCGAGGGGAGAAGGAGGCCACTTCGGTGACCCGCACCAATGCCCCTCTACTTCGCCTATGGCGCCAATATGGATGTCGCCGCGATGCGGGAGCGCTGCCCGCGCTCGAAGCCGCTCGGCCTCGCCCGCCTGCCGCGCCATCGCTTCATCATCACCACGGACGGCTATGCCTCGGTGCTCCGCGACCCGCGCGAGAGCGTGCATGGCGTGCTCTGGGATTGCGCGCTCGGCGATATCCGCACCCTCGACAAGTTCGAGGAGCTGGCGAGCGGTCTCTACATCAAGATCAACCAGCCGGTCGTGGTCGAGGGCGGCGCCAAGCGCGCGCTGATCTATGTCGGGCGCAGCGCGCAGATCGGGAAGCCCCGCCCCGGCTATCTCGAGAGCGTCATCGCCAGCGCCAGAAACTGGGCTTTGCCAGAGGCTTACCTGACCGGCATGAATCGCTTTCTGAGCAAGCCGATGCAGGATGATAAGCCGCCGGCTCGCGATCTGGATGAGCCGCTGCCCGCCGGCCCGGTCGCCGGGGTGAGGCCGCGCGCGGCCGCGCCGAGCTCGGCGATCCGCGCCGCCAAGGCATCGAAATAGTTCGACTTTCGAAAGATTGACGCAGGCGCATGCACGCCATGCGCGAAGCCCTCCGGACCGCGAAAATCGCGCTGGCTGGGACAGGCGGCAGGCGTCCGGCCGGAAGTGCCGGGCTCCTTTCCCGAACTGTCTCGATGGAGGCCCCAATGAGCGGAATCGTCGGCTGGATCACCGGCAAGATCAAATGGCTGCTGCTGATCGCAGCGATCGGAGGGCCGGTCCTCGCCTTCTTCAGCTGGCAGGATGGCGAGCGCGTCAGGACGATCGCGGCGAAGGGCATCGAGGCGCAGGCTTCGGTCGAGGGCGCGACCCGGACCAAGCGCCGCCGCGGCGGCACCAGCTATTCCGTCGACCTCGCCTGGAAGGATGCAGCGGGCAAGGACCGCAGCGCCGAGAAGGTCTCGGTCTCGAACGAGTTCGCCAATCGCATCGTCAGGAACGACAAGCTCACGGTCGACACGCTGACGATCAAGTACCTGCCGGACGAGCCCGGCAAGGACGCCGTGATCATCGCCGACGATGCCGCCAGGCAGGCCGACCAGGACAGCGAGATGATCTATGTCGGCGCCGGAGCCGGCGCGATCGGCATCCTCGGCTCGGGGCTGTTCTTCCTGCTCGGGCGGCGGCGCTCGGAGGGTGAAGAGCAGGCCGCCTGATCGCAGCGACACCGACATGAAAAAGGGCCGCTCACACGGCCCTTTCCCTTGTTGCGAAGGCAGTGGCTCTACGCCACCAGCCCCTTGGCCAGCTCGCTGACCTGCTTCTCGAACAGCGCCCGGTAGATGCCGCCGTCATGGCTCAGAAGCGCCTCATGCCGGCCCTCTTCCACGACCTTGCCGCGGTCGAAGACCAGGATGCGGTCCATGGCGCGCACCGTCGAGAGCCGGTGGGCGATGACGATGGTGGTGCGGCCTTCCATCAGCCGCTCCATCGCCTCCTGGATCAGCGCCTCCGATTCCGAATCGAGGCTCGAGGTCGCCTCGTCCAGGATCAGGATCGGCGCGTCGGCCAGGAAGGCGCGCGCCAGCGCCACCCTCTGCCGCTCGCCGCCCGACAGCTTGACGCCGCGCTCGCCGACGAGCGTGCCGTAGCCCTTGGGCAGGCGCATGATGAACTCATGCGCGTTGGCGAGCTTCGCCGCCTGCTCGATCTGCGCCATGCTGGCGCCCGGCCGGCCATAGGCGATGTTCTCCGCCAGCGAGCGGTGGAACAGCACCGGCTCCTGCTGCACGATCGCGATCTGCGCCCGCAGGCTAGCCTGCGTCGCCGAGGCGATGTCGCGCCCGTCGATGGCGATGCGCCCGTCGGTGACGTCGTAGAGACGCTGCACCAGCTTGACGAAGGTGGTCTTGCCGGAGCCGGAGCGTCCGACCAGGCCAACCTTCTCGCCCGCTTTGATCGTCAGCGAGAAATCGCGATAGAGCGGCTCGATGTGGCCTCCATAGTGGAAGGTCACCCGCTCGAAGGCGATCTCGCCAGCGGTCACGTCCATCGCCGTCGCGCCGGGACGATCCGGCACGCCGAAGGGCAGCGAATGCATCGCGACCAGCTCCTCCATGTCGTTCACCGAACGCTGGAGGTTATGCACGTGCTGGCCGACATCGCGCAGATAGCCATGCACGACGGCATAGCTGGTCAGCACGAAGGCGACGTCGCCGGGCGAGGCCTGGCCATTGGCCCAGAGCCAGATCACCAGGCCGATCACCGCGGCCCGCAGCGCCAGCAGGACGATCTGCTGCGCGGTTCCCGACCAGGTCCCACGCACCCAGGTCCGCCGCGTCCGCCCGGCCCACTTCGCCAGCACGCCGGTCAGGCGGCTGTCCTCGCGGGCCTCGGCGCCGAACGCCTTGACCACCGGGTTGCACGAGATCGAGTCGGCCAGCGCGCCGCCGAGCCTGGTGTCCCAGCTGTTGGCGAGCGTCGCCGCCGGCGCAACGAAGCGCAGCGACAGCAGGATCGTCACGGCGCAGTAGATCACTGCACCGACGAAAACGACCGCGCCCATCGCCGGCCAGTGCCAGGCCAGCAGCAGCGTCGTGCCGAGCAGCACGATCAATGACGGCAAGAGCGCGATCACGATCGTGTCGGTCAGCAGGTCGAGCGCCCACATGCCGCGCGTGATCTTGCGCACTGTCGAGCCGGCAAAGTTGTTGGCGTGCCAGTCGGTCGAGAAGCGCTGCAGGCGGGCGAAAGCCTCGCGTGCCACGTCGCTCATGGTGCGCAGCGTCATCGCGGTGATGCCGATGAAGGACAGGTGCCGGAAGAACACCGTGCCCGCGCCGAGCGCGATCATCATCGCGAGCGCGACGAGCGCGGCCTGGAGCCCGCTCGCCTTCTCGCCGGCGACCGCATCGACCAGCCGCCCGGCGTAGAGCGGCATGAACAGGTCGGCGGCCGTCGCCGCCATCACGGTGAAGACCACGCCGGCGACGCGCCAGCGCTGGCGGCCCCAATGCGAAAATGTGAAGCCGAGAACGGCACGGAACGGCTCCTGCCGCTCCGTCTTGGGAGAAAGAGACATGAAAGCATCCGGTCCCGAGAGACCGGCTCCAAATTCAGGCGAAGCGCAGCAAAGGCCGCGGCTTCAGAAAACGTGTCTGGAAATGATGGCTCGGGCCGCCGAAGAGGCGGGCCTCGTGCTGATCCGACCTAGTGGAGGCGGGATCGCATGGCGGGAGCGACGATGGTTGCGAATTCCATTCAGCCCTCCCTTTCCTGAGTTGGAGCCAAGGCCGGCAAGATGCCTGATGCCCGCTTAGTGTGCAAGCTGCGTCCGATGCATGGGACGGTTGCAATGAGGACCGATCGGTCTTCGCATTGCGGTCATGATCTTGAATGATACGCGGGCCGCGCGCGCGTCACCAGAACAGCGCCAGCAGCCTCATCCCGATCACCAGCAGGAACGCCGCGATGATCGTGCCGAGCACGCGCTGGCGCTTGCCCCGGTCGGGGAATTGCTTCGCCAGCAGGCGTCCGAGCGGCTTGCGGAAGAGAAAGCAGATGACAAGAAAGACGACGACGTAATGGGACAAGCGGCGCGCTCAGCCTTGCTTCGGCTCAGGCGCATCGAACGGAGCGCCGGCCTTCTTCCAGGCGCCGAAGCCGCCCTCGATGTGCGCGACCGGTTTCAGGCCCATATCCTGTGCCGTCTTGGCCGCCAGCGCCGAGCGCCAGCCGCCGGCGCAGAAGAAGACGAACTGCTTGTCCTCCTGGAAGACCGGCTTGGCATAGGGGCTGTCCGGATCGATCCAGAATTCCAGCATGCCGCGCGGGCAATGGAAGGCACCGGGCATGCGCCCTTCCCGCTCGAGCTCGCGCGGATCGCGCAGATCGACGAAGACGACATCGCCCCGCCCGACCAGGCCCTTCGCCTCGTCGACCGAGAGCGTCTTCACAGCAGCTTCCGCCTCGGCCAGCAGCGCCTTGTAGCCCTTGGTTATCGTCTGCGGCACGGCCGGCCCTCCCTTGCGAGGCCGGCAAAGTGGCGGCTGCGACGGCCGGCGTCAATCGACAGGCTTGCAGGCGCGCGCCGGCCTCGCCAATCTGCCGGCCGGAGGGGCTCATGGCCGGATTCGGACCGCTCGACCTGATCGCGATCGCCTTCTTCGCCGCCGCCTGGATCGGCTATCTCCTGGCCGTCGAGGCCGGCCCGCATGCGCGGCGCAGCCTGAACGCGCTGATGAACGAGCGCCGCGAGCGCTGGATCATGGAATCGGTCAGGCGTGAGAACCGGATCATCGACACGCAGGTGATGAACGGCCTGCAGAACGGCACCGCCTTCTTCGCCTCGACCTCGCTGATCGCCATCGGCGGCTCGCTGACGCTGCTGCAATCGGCCGACCGCGTCGTCCAGATCTTTGCCGACCTGCCCTTCGCCACCACGACGACCCGCGCCGCTTGGGAGATCAAGGTCATCGGACTCGCGGTGATCTTCGCCTATGCCTTCTTCAAGTTCGGCTGGGCCTACCGATTGTTCAACTATTGCGCCATCCTGATCGGTGCGATCCCGCCGCATACCGAGGCCGACAGACCCGAAACGATCGCGGCGGCGCGCGAGGCGGTGGCGATGAACGTCGCAGCCGGGTTGCACTTCAATCGCGGCCAGCGCGCCTTCTTCTTCGCGCTCGCCTATCTCGGCTGGTTCATCTCGCCCTGGCTCTTCCTGATCGCGACGGCAGCGGTGCTGACGGTGATGTGGCGCCGGCAATTCGCCTCGGATTCGGCCGCAGCGGTCGGCGCGGGAAGCAAGGCCGCTTGACGAAGCTCCGCCGCCGGCCCAGCAAGCGGCATGACCAGACCGACCGATGAAGACCTCGCCGAGACCATCCTGCGCCTCGCGGCCGAACGCGGCGACGAGCGTACGCTCGGGCCGATGGACGTCGCCCGCGCCCTAGGCGGCGACCATCCCGATGGCTGGGGTCCGCTGATGCAGCCGATCCGCCGCGTCGCGGTGCAGCTGATGAAGGACGGCAGGCTGGTCATCACCCGGAAAGGCCGTCCGGTCGATCCCGACGATTTCCGCGGCGTCTATCGCCTGCGCCTGCCGGGACATGAAGGGTCGGAGCAGGACTAGAGCGTGCCACGGCGGCCTGCTTGCATCGTGCCGCGGTGAGGCAACAAAAAAGGGCCGAGGAATGCCTCCGCCCTTTGCCACTATCATCGTCTAACGCACCCCGGGACTTGCGGCAAGCCCCCCTCCATGGACTAGCAACGCTGCCCTCGGCCTGATCCCCAGGCCGAAGGGAGTAGAAAAATGCGTGTACTGCTATCGACTTACGGCTCGCGCGGCGACGTCGAACCCATGGTTGCGCTGGCCGTTGAATTGCTGATGCTCGGCGTAGAGGCCATCGTTTCGGCCCCTCCGGACCAGGAATTCATCGACCTGCTGGCGCGCGCCGGCGTGCCGCTCGCACCGGCCTTCATGCCGATCCGCCAATGGGTAGCCGATCGGGCAAAGCCTCGGGCGGCCGCGGATTTCCACAGCCTGGCATCCGACATGATGGCTGCGCAGTTCGCCGCCATCTCCGAAGCGGCCGAAGGATGCGATGCGATCGTCGCGACCGGCCTGTTTCCGTCCGTAGGCGCTGCACGGTCTGTCGCCGAGCTCAGGGGCCTTGCCTATCGGCACGTCACCTTCTGCCCGTTCTTCCTGCCGTCGCATCACCATCGGCCGTTCTTCTATCCGGGCCATCCTCTGCCCGCGGGCGTGACCGACAACCGGGCATTGTGGGACTTCAATGCCAGGACAGTGAATGCGCTGTTCGGCGAGGCGCTTACGACCCATCGCGTATCGGTGGGCCTGCCGCCCGTGGACAGCGCTCGCGATCTTGTTCTCGGCGAGCGGCCGCTGCTGGCCTCCGACCCGGTGCTATGGCCATGGCAGCCGACCGATCTTTGCGACGCTGTTCAGACCGGCGCCTGGATCCTGCCTGATCAGCGGCAGCTCTCCGCAGAACTGATGGCATTCCTCGAGGAGGGCGAACGTCCGATCTATGTGGGTTTCGGCAGCATGTCGCTACCATCCGTCAAGGAGGCTGCACACGTCGCGACCGACGTCATCCGGGCGCAAGGGCGCCGCATCGTGATGCTTGGAGGCTGGGCAGGGCTCGCGCCCGGCGAAGATCGGGACGACTGCTTCTCCATCGCCGGCGACGTCAATCAGCAGGCGCTGTTTCCGCGCATGGCGGCCGTCGTGCACCATGGCGGCGCGGGCACGACGGTCGCGGCCGCCCGCGCCGGCGCGCCGCAGGTCATCGTCCCCCAGGTCGTAGATCAGCCCTGTTGGGCGGCCCGCGTGGTGGAACTGGGCATCGGCGCGGCCAATGACGGCTCGACGCCGACCCGCGAGTCCTTGTCCGCAGCGCTGGCCATCGCCCTTGCATTCGAGACTGGAGCACGGGCGTCCGCAGTGGCGCGCACGATCCGCACCGATGGAGCGCAAGTTGCCGCGAAGCTGCTGATCGAAGCGACGGGCCGGTAATCACTGCACCGGACGATCCGGTCGGCAGGCGCCGATCCTTATCGCGCGGCGCCTGCTGGCCTCGGCCCCGGAAACAGCGCATCGCTGTAGCCGGCGAGATAATAGGCGACGAGCCCGACCCATTCCTTGAAGGCGTCGTCGGCGATATCGAGACCGCGCGACGCCTTCCGGTAAGGCTGAACATAGTCTGCCGACGTGCCAGCCGAGAGGAAGTCGACCGGGAAGGCCTCCACCTGGAATCCTGCCTTGCGGAACACGCCCATGGCGCGCGGCATGTGCCAGGCTGATGTCACCAGCAGCCAGCGCTCGCCCGGCTTGGGATCGACCAGCCGGCGGGTGAACACCGCATTCTCCAATGTATTGCGCGACTTGTCCTCGAGGACGAGGCGGCTTTCCGGCAGGCCGAGCCCGAGGAACAGCAGGCGTGCCCCGTCGGCTTCGGTGCGCACGATCGGCGAGAGCAGGTTGCCGCCCCCTCCGGCGAAGACCAGCTTCGCCTCGGGATGGGCGCGGGCGAGTTCCACCGCCTTGGTCATCCGCGCCGCTGCATAGTTGAGCACGATGTCCTCGCGCGCCACGCCGATTGCGCCGCCGAGCACGATGATGCCGTCGACCTTGCCGGAGTAGACCGCCTGCTGCGGGAAGCGATCCTCCAACGGCCTGACGACGATGCGCGGCAACGGGCTGAAGGCGAGCAGACCGAGCACGACGACGCAGATCAGCCCGAGCCAGCGCCCCGGCCCGGAAAAGCGCGTGAAGGCGAGCAGGCTCGCCAGCACCAGCCCGAGGATGGCGAGATTCACCGGCGAGGCCAGGAACCAGAGGATCTTTGAGAGGGTGAAGAACATGGCTTTCTTGAACAGACCCGCCTCCCCTTACGCGCAGAAAGCTGACAGGCCGTTAGGAAACGGCTGAGGGCGGCGGGAGTTCGACAAGGGATCGCATTCACGTTGCGGTGAAGGCCGTGCGGCTCCAGCCGTCATTCTCGGGCGGAGCGAAGCGCAGGCCCGAGAATCTCAGGGCAAGGCGACGCTGCCCAGCGCCCTATCCGGCCTGAGACGGTCGGCTCAAGGCCGACCATGACGCGATATTACCGGATGATCTGCGGCGGCTGCGCCGGCGGGCGGCGGGTCTGCCGTGCCGCCAGGCGCTCGATCTCCAGCGCCCGCTCCGCCACCTCGCGCAGTTCGCAGCCCGCCTGCAGCCCGGCCGAGCGCGCCGGCGGCTGCGAGGCGCCATAGAAGGCGCATTTCTGGACGGCGTAGCTCTGCCAGGCGAGCTGCAGTGCAGCGAACTGGCTGCGCGCCCCGGCGTCGAGCGAGCGCTCCAAGGCCGTGCCCGCCAATGTCAGCCGCTCGCGCCAGACCGCCTCCTCGCGCCTCGCGCAGGAGATCTCGGCCTGGGCGCGATCATTGACCGACGCGGCGCTGACGCAGGGCACCGCGACGAGGCCGATGCAGGCGGGACTGGCGGCAAGGCCCTGTCTGACGCAGTTCGCCACCTGCATGCGATCGCCGGATTGCACCGGATTCGTCGGCACCTGCGCGAGCGCTGCCGCACAGGAAAATTGCGCTATCAGGAAGGGAATGACGAGGAAACCGCGCATGGCGGCGATCATGACCGCCAAATCGGGCGGGTCAAGCGCGGGCTGCCGTCCTCACGTGATCGGCAACGGCATGGCGGGTCCCGCCGCCGGCCGTGCCGAAACCTGCGCATACCAGCGGCGGATATTGGGCCAGTCCTTCTGCGCCACCGGCATATGGAGCCAGCGATGCGCGCCGAGCGCCACCGCGATGTCGCCCATGCCGAAGCGCTCGTTGGCGACGTAGGACCGCCCCGCCAGATGCGCTTCGAGGATATCGAGCTTGTCTTCGGCCTTGGCGACCGAGGCCGCGATGGTCGCCTCGTCGGTATAGCCCGGCGTCTTGCGGATCAGCCCCCAGAAGGCCGGTGTCATCGACGGCTGCAATTCGGACAGCATCCAGTCCATCCAGCGATCGGCCTCGGCGCGTCTGGCCGGATCCTCCTCCCAGATCCAGCCGGCGCCGTAGCGGGCCGCGAGATAGCGCACGATGCTGCTCGATTCCCAGATGACGATCTCGCCATCCTCGAGCGTCGGCACCTGGCCGTTCGGATTCTTGGCAAGATAGGCCGGCTCGTGATTGCCGCCGAACTGGCCGCCGACATCGATCCGCTCGAAGGGCTGGCCGACTTCGCCAGCGGCCCAGACCACTTTCTGCACATTGATGGAGCTGATCCGCCCCCAGATCGTCAGCATGGTCGCCACCTTCGCATGATAGGGCGGCGACAATCATCCGGCCGCCCCGCGAAGGCAAGCGCCTCAGCCAACTGAGGCTGCTCGAGACTTCGGTGGGAAGTCGATTGGCGTGGCTGTCGAGAACCGGAGCGGAGCGTACATCAGTACGTGAGTACCGGAAGCGCAGACGGCCGCGTCAGGCCGCCACACCGGTAGAAGTATCGCGCGGCCTCAGGCGAATTCCATGATGACGGCGTCCACCGCCAGCGAATCGCCCTCCTTCGCCAGGATCTTGGCGATGGTGGCGTCCTTCTCGGCGCGCAGCACGTTCTCCATCTTCATCGCCTCGACCATGGCGAGCGGCTCGCCCGCCTTGACCTCCTGGCCGACCGCAACGAGCAGTGCCTTGACCAGGCCGGGCATCGGGCAAAGCAGGAACTTGCCGGTGTCGGCAGCAACCTTCTCGGGCATCAGCGCGGCGAGTTCCGCCTCGCGCGGCGTGTAGACATGGGCGTTGGCATAGGCGCCGGCATGGCCGAGCGCGACGCCGTTCAGGATCGGCCGGACCTGCGCGGCGATCGAAACGCCGTCGATCGTGCCGCGCCAGACCGGCTCGCCCGGCCGCCAGTCGCTGGCGACCGTCAGGCTGCGCTCGGGAAAGGCGATCGTCACCGCCCCGCCTTGCTCCGTGACTTCACCTTCGAAGCGCTCGCCGCCGAGCGAGACGATGCGGGTGCGTTCGAACTCGACCTTGCGCCAGCCCTCCATCTGCGCCGAGACGTGGCGCTTGCGGCTATTCAGGCGATGGTCGCAGGCGATCGCGATCGCCGCCATGCGCAAGGCGATCTCGCCCTCCGGCTGCGGCAGCGAGAAGCCTTCAGGGAATTCCTCGGCGATGAAGCCGGTCGAGAGGTTGCCCGAGATCCAGCGCGGATGCTGCATCACCGCCGCGACGAAGGGGATGTTGTGGCGGATGCCGTCGATGGCGAAGGCGTCGAGCGCCCGCGCCTGCGCCTTGATCGCCGCCTCGCGCGTCGGCGCATGCGTCACCAGTTTGGCGATCATCGGATCATAGTAGATCGAGATCTCGCCGCCTTCGAACACGCCGGTGTCGTTGCGCACGGTGGCGTCGCCATCCGGCCCCTCGCTCGGTGGGCGATAGGTGACGAGCCGGCCGGTCGAGGGCAGGAAGTTGCGGGTCGGATCTTCGGCATAGACTCTGGATTCGACCGCCCAGCCATCGAGCTTCACATCGGCCTGGCTGATGCCCAGCTTCTCGCCATAAGCGACGCGGATCATCTGCTCGACCAGGTCGATGCCGGTGATCATCTCGGTCACCGGATGCTCGACCTGCAGGCGGGTGTTCATCTCGAGGAAATAGAACGACTTGTCCTGCCCGGCGACGAACTCGACCGTGCCGGCGCTGTCGTAGTTCACGGCCTTGGCCAGCGCGACCGCCTGTTCGCCCATCTTGCGGCGCGTGGCTTCGTCGAGCAGCGGCGACGGCGCTTCCTCGAGGACCTTCTGGTTGCGGCGCTGGATCGAGCATTCGCGCTCGCCGAGATAGATGACGTTGCCGTGCTTGTCGCCCAGCACCTGGATCTCGATATGGCGGGGATCGACGATGAACTTCTCGACGAAGACGCGGTCGTCGCCGAAGGAGGACGCCGCCTCCGACTTGGCGCGGGCGAAGCCTTCCGCCACCTCGCCGGCCGAATGGGCGATGCGCATGCCCTTGCCGCCGCCGCCGGCCGAGGCCTTGATCATCACGGGATAGCCGATTTCGTCGGCGATCTTCACGGCGTGCTCGGGGTTCTCGATCACGCCGAGATAGCCTGGAACCGTCGAGACCTCGGCGGCAGCTGCCGCCTTCTTCGATTCGATCTTGTCGCCCATCGCAGCGATGGCGCCCGGATTGGGGCCGATGAAGACGATGCCGTTCTCCTTCAGCGCTTTCGCGAAGGCCTCGCGCTCGGAGAGGAAGCCATAGCCAGGATGCACGGCCTGCGCGCCCGTCTGCTTGCAGGCGGCGATGATCTTGTCGATCTGGAGATAGGATTCGGCAGCGGGAGCTGCGCCGATATGCACGGCCTCGTCGGCCATCTCGACATGCAAGGCATCGCGATCGGCGTCGGAATAGACCGCCACCGTCTTGATGCCCATGCGCTTGGCCGTCTTGATGACGCGGCAGGCGATCTCGCCACGGTTCGCGATCAGAATCTTCGAGAACATGCGTGGCTTCTCCCAGACCCGGTGCCTTCACTGTGCAGTGCGGGATTTACGGGAGGCAAGCGCATCCGTCCACTGATGCGAAAGTTTTGTAACGTGCGCAAACGCCCGGCGGCAGCCGGGCGCTAGAGCACGCTCTGATCTGTCCTCAGCTCGCGAGCACCACGCGCTGAGAGATCGGGGCGGCGGAAATCCGGGCATCTGCCTTGCGCAGGGCGAAGCCGACCAGCGCCTCGTCGCAGGATTCGGCTTCGCGGACCACCTCGAAGGCGATCTTCTGCGCCAGCGGCGTCGGGCCTTCGCCGGCTGAGAGCGTCGTCACCAGCCAATGCGCCTTGTCGCGGTCGATCCGGCCGGTCGGGCGGCTCTCCCAGACGGCGAAGTCGACGCAAAACGCCAGCAGCACATCGGCGAAGAGCGGAGACTTGTCGGCGACTGCGCGGTCGAGCGCCACCAGCACATCGATGATGTCGCGGGTCAGAACGACCTCGTGCAAGATCTCGCGCTGAAGAATTCGGACGTCTTCATCGTCGATCACGCGCCTGTCCATCACGTGATCGACGAATTCGCGAAGTTCGTGGCCAATCATCGTTCAACCCCTGTCCGACGTTGTTGTGTGTCGGTTTGTCCCTGTCGTGTGAAGACGATGCGGCCGGGCCAGTCATCAGGTGGTTAACACGCAAATCTGAACGTCCGTTCAGGTTAAACGGTCCTGAGTCAGCGTGGTTGCGAGGATGTTACTGACCAGCGTGCCCGCATGCCCACAGGCGCTCCTCCGGCCTGCGCCCGGAGCATTGGACGCAAGCGCGCGCGGCGCTCTACCGTACCCCTCGATCATCACCGCAGCAGGCAGCGCGACCATGGCTTCTTCCGACACTCTTGCCGCGGTTTTCGACCATATCGAAGCGAACCGCAGCGCTTTCCTCGACCGACTGCTCGCCTATCTGCGCCATCCCAGCATCAGCGCCGAAAACATCGGCATCGCCGAGGTCGGCGCGCTCCTGGTCGAGATGCTGAGCGAGATCGGACTGGAGACCAGCCTGGTGCCGACCGACGGGCACCCCATGGTTGTCGCGCGCTGGCAGAAGGCGCCGGGCAAGCCGACCGTGCTGCTCTACGGCCATTACGACGTGCAGCCGCCGGACCCGCTCGACAAATGGCTTTCGCCGCCCTTCGAGCCGACGATCCGCGACGGCCGGATCTATGCGCGCGGCGTCGGCGACAACAAGGGCCAGCACTTCGCCCAGATCCTGGCGATCGAATCCCATCTCACCGTGCACCGCACTCTGCCTTGCAACGTCATCCTGCTGCTGGAGGGCGAGGAAGAGATCGGCAGCCCGAACATCGCCGGCTTCGTGCGCGCCAACAAAGATATGCTCAGGGCCGATCTCGCCGTCACCGCCGACGGCCCGCGCCATGCCAGCGGTGCGGCCGCGATCAAGTTCGGCTCGCGCGGCGTGGTCTCCTTCGAATTGCGCTGCCGGCATGCCGTCCGCGACGTGCATTCCGGCAATTTCGGCGGCGTCGTGCCGAACCCGATCTGGACGCTGGTGCATCTGCTCGGCACCATGAAGAATGCCGAAGGCGAGATCACGATTCCCGGGCTGCACGACGACATCGAAGCACCGACAACCGAGGAACTCGCCGCGATAGACGCCCTGCCGCTCGACATCGAGGCGGTCAAGCACAGCCTGGGCCTGACCAGGCTCGACGCGCCGGCCGATCGGCCTTTCTACGAGCGCCTCTGCTTACGGCCGACCCTGACCATCAACGGCTTCCATGGCGGCTATGGCGGCCCCGGCTCCAAGACGGTGCTGCCCAACGAAGCGATGGTGAAATGCGACATCCGCCTGGTCGAGGCGCAGGACCCTGAGGACATCCTGCGCAAGGTCGCCGCGCATGTGGCGCAGCATGCGCCGGAGGTCGAGTTCATCGCCCCTGATGCCGGCATGCAGCCCTCGAAGACACCGATCGCCTCGCCCTTCACCGCGCCTTTGCGCCGAGCCTTCGTCGCGGCGCAGGGCGTCGAGCCGCTGCTGATCCCGGCCGGCTTCGGCAGCCTGCCCGGCTACGTCTTCACCAAGATCCTCGGCATTCCCGCCTTCGTCACGCCCTATGCCAATCCGGACGAGGCGAACCACGCGCCGAACGAGAATCTGACGCTTGACTGCTTCTATAGCGGGCTGCGCACCGGCGCGGCGCTGCTGTACGAACTCGGCCAGCTCGAAGCGCCCTGAACGCTTGCCAGGGCCACTCGCCCTCAGGCCGGCTCGGTCACCGTCAGCCCGTCGACGATCCCGGTCAGCTCGGCGCAAGCTTCGATCACATGCCGCGCGCCGGCCGCCCGCAGCGCCGCGACCGGCTGGAAGCCCCAGGAGACCGCGACCGGGGTCACACCAGCCGCCACCGCCATCTCCATGTCGAAGGTGCTGTCGCCGACCATGAGCGTCCGCACTGGCCTGGCTCCGGTTTCGGCCATCGCCCGCAGGATCATCTCCGGATGCGGCTTCGAGATCGCATCATCAGCAGTCTGGATCGTCTTGAACAGGTCGCCCCAGGCATGGCGCTCGACGATGTAGTCGGCGCCGCGGCGTGATTTGCCGGTGGCGATGCCGAGCACGGTGGCAGGCCGCTGCGACAGCCCCGCCAGCAGCTCGACCACACCGGGGAAGAGCGGCTCGGCCAGGGCTGGGTCGGTCTCCGCCTGCTGCCGCATGCCGTTGAAGACCTCGCGATAGGTCTGCGTCAGCACATCGTCCGGCTCGGTGAGCCCGGCGACTCGCATCAGCGCGATGTCGAGGGTCAGTCCGATGACGCCGAGCCCGGCCTCGCGGCCCGGGTGCGGTCGGCCACAGCGCGCAAAGGTCTCGTATTGCGCGCCGAGGATGATCGCTTCGGAATTGACCAGCGTGCCGTCGAGATCGAAGATGATGAGGTCCATGTGCCGCGCTCTACAGGAGTTGGCGGCAGCCCGCCATCTCCGCCGGCGCAAGGCCCTCATGCCGTCATGGCCTTACCCTTGCGGGTTGCGGCCGCATTCGGCGATGGCAGCCTTCAGGGCGTCGCCGTCGAGCCCCCTGCCGCGTGCCTCCTTGCGGCATTCGGCCCGCTGGGCGAGGTCTGGCCGCTTGCCGTTGAAGCAGGCGACCAGCGCCGCCGTCCGTTCGGCCCCTTTGAGCCCGGTCGCATCGGCTTCCTGCTTGCAGACGGCGCGCGCCGTCACGGCTGTCGGCTTGCCGTCGCGCGTCAGGCCATCGCTGGCATAGAGCTTCACGCTGGGAAAACGCTCCTGCATGCACTCGCGCATGGCGCGGCGCAGGTCGTCGCCTGACAGCGCGACGTTCTCGGCATAGCAGTCGCGTCGCGCCTCGGCCCGGGCGGCACGCGGCACCGGCTCGTCAGGCGCCGCAGCAGCCGGTTTCGGGGCGACTGGGGCCGGCTGCGACTGGGCAAAGCCAGCGGAGGAGAACGACAGAACGAAGCCGGCGGCAAGCAAGGCGATGCGCAACATGGAAAGCCTCCCGTGACAAAGGATTCACAGGAACAAACTTAGAACATATCGCGTTTTGTTCGACAAGTGTTCTCACGCTAGGTTACGCAACTTTTTCGTGCAAACCTCACTCGTCCGGCGCATCGACGATCGGATCGTAGGGCGCATCCTCGAAGCCGAGCAGGTTCCAGCTCTGGCGCATATGCGGCGGCAGCGGCGCGCTGACGTCGATCGTGCCCTTGCCGCGCGGATGCGGCAGCACAATGCGCCGGGCGAGCAGATGCAGCTTGTTCTGGATGCCGCCGGGCAGCTCCCAGTTCTGGATGTTGAAGTATTTGGGATCACCGACGATCGGATGGCCGATATGGGCGGCGTGGGCGCGCAATTGGTGGGTGCGTCCGGTCACCGGCTTGAGCGAGAGCCAGGCGAGCTTCTGCGCCGCGGTCTCGACCACGGCGTAATAGGTCACCGCATGCATCGCGCCGTCGTCGCCATGCTGGGCGACGGCCATGCGCTGGTCGCCATCATAAGCCTCTTCGCGGGCGAGATACGTCGAGATCCGGCCCTGGCGCACACGCGGCACGCCGGCGACCAGCGCCCAGTAGACCTTGCGGGCCGAGCGCGAGCGGAAGGTCTTGGCCAAAGTCGCCGCGGCGAAGCGCGACTTGGCGATGACGAGGCAGCCGGCCGTATCCTTGTCGAGGCGATGGACGAGGCGCGGCTTCTGCCCGTCCTTGCCGGTCAGGGCATCGAGCATGCCGTCGACATGCCTCGTCGTGCCGGAGCCGCCTTGCACAGCCAGGCCCGCCGGCTTGTTGAGGACGATGACGTCGTCGTCCTCGTAGAGCGTGATCGAGCGCAGGAAGCCGATCGTGTCGCCATCGGCCTTGGCCGAGCGCGGCCGCTCCGCCGCCTGCTCGAGCTTGAGCGGCGGGATGCGCACGGTCTGGCCGGCTTCGAGCCGGTCCTTGCTGTCGGCGCGCTTGCCGTTGACGCGCAGTTCGCCCTTCCGGACGATGCGCTGGATATGGCTGAAGGAGAGCTGCGGAAAACGCGCTTCGAGGAAGCGGTCGATCCGCATCTCGTTCTCGTCCGGCGTCACCACGAGCTGCTGCACGCCGGTCGCGAGCACCTCGGCGGTCACGGCCTTGACCTCGGCGCGCGTCGGCGCATCCGTGATCGGCGGCTTGCGTGTCGCGGGCGTGCGCGGTGCTGGCGTGCGCGGACCTGCGGCCCTCGGCGCGGGATGATGTGGCTTCGGGTTGCGCGTCGGCTCGGTACGCACGACCTGGTCCTCCGCCGGCCGCGGCCTGGCTCGGGCCGAACGGCGCGCGTCATGGCTCGGGCGCTTGCCTTTCGGCGCGCCTGAGGCAGGCGGCCCGCCGCCACGCTTGGGACCATTGCCGCGTGGAGGACCGCTCGGTCCCTTGCCCCCGGTTCTCATGATAGCCCCCTAACCAGAGCGAGCCCCGCAACCAGCGCCATGAGCGAGAGGACGACCGAGCACAGCACGTAGAATGCGGCCAGCATCATCTCGCCGCGCTCCCAGAGCAGCACCGCGTCGAGCGAAAAGGCCGAGAAGGTCGTGAAGCCGCCCAAAATGCCGGTGGCGAGGAAGAGCCAGGCATTCTGCGTCCAGCCCTCGCCCGCCTTGAAGGCGAGGAAACCGGCGACGAGGCCCATCACCCCGGAGCCGATGATGTTGATGGCCATCGTCCCATACGGGAACGACATGCCGAGCCATTTCAGCGAGACGATGTTGACGCCGTGCCGGAGCACGCCGCCGATGCCGGCGCCGAGGAAGACGAGAGCGGTGGAAAGCATTCCCGAGGCATAGAGCGCCGCGTCATCGCGCACAAACGAAATCCGCTGCAATCCGGTGGCCTGCGATCGCCAGCAGGCCGCCTTCATCGAGGGATGCCGTACGCTACTTCCTCGGAACGATTGACTTGCCGCCTCCCCGGCCGGCAGAAAAGTCGAGACGCAAGGGGTGGTCGTCGCGCGGATGGCATGCGGTTCCGAACCGGGAGGCGAGCGTATCGGCGCGGCTTGGCGCGCGATCTTGCCTGCCGGCCTCGGCCTCGCACTCCTCTCGCAGACCGCCCTCGCCGCGCCGCTGCGCCTGCCGTCCCGCCCGGCGCAGGCGCCAAGCTTCGCTCGTGCCTGCACGATCGCGCCTCCCGAAATCCAGCCGCTTTTCACCGGCGGGCCGGCCAAGCCCGCGGATTCGAGCGAGGAGGCGGACGACGACAGCGACGACGATGATGACGATGAGGAGGACAAAGACCCGCCGGAGCGCGGCCTCGTCCTGCCGGGGTCGGCCACTTGCCTTGCCATCTCCGGCACGGTCAGCGCCGGCATGCAGCGCGATTCCTTCCGCGCCTCGCGCAACGGCCCACCGGCCCCACCGGCCGCGACCTCCTTTCCCCTGAGCGCCGCTTTCCGCATCGCGACCTCGCATGAGCTCGCCTCGGGCCTACGCGTCGGCACGGCCTTCGGCTTCACTCTGTACAGCCCGGTCGACGGCGCCAGCGATCCTTCGATCGACGAGGCGACCATTCTGGTCGGCCCCTGGACCTTCGGCCTCGATGCCTCGCGTTTCTCGTTCTGGACCGGCGACGAGTTCATCTTCTCGGCGCGCGTGCCCTCGCGCACCGTCGGCATCATCGCGCTGGAACTGCCGCTGACCGAGAGCTGGACGGCCACGCTGGCCCTCGAAGATCCCGCGCTCGGCAACACCGCCTCGAGCGCACCGGTCCCGACCGGGCGGCGCATACCGGACACAATCGGCCGCCTCGTCTACGAGCAGGACGGCTGGACCATTCATGGCGCGCTCGCCATGCGCGAGATCCCCGGCACGCCCGCGCGCTTCGGCCGGGCCGGCATCGTCGGCGCGACCTATGAAGGCGAGGCGCTGGGCCATGGCTGGAGCCTGACCGCCCAGCTCGCCGGCGCGATAGACGGGGCGCCCTATCTCGGCTCGGTGCTCGACGCCCGCACCGTCAACCGCGTGCTGGTGGCGAGCGATGCCACGCGCGGCTTCTCCGGCGTCGTCTCCGGCCGCTTCGAATGGACCGACGAGCTCGCCAGCAACGCCTATCTCAGCCGCTACTGGCTCGAAGTGCCGCTCGCCGGCCAGATCCGCGGCGAGGTCAGGATCGACCGCTTCGCCGCCAATCTGGTCTGGACGCCGGTCGAGGGTTTCAAGGCCGGCATCGAGAGCTCGGTCGCCTGGGCGAAGATCGCACTAACAGGCCGCGAGATCCCGGTTGGACTGGCCGGGCGACAGATCTCGACGCAGGTGTTCATCGAGCGGAGTTTTTAGAAGCAATTGCTTTTTACAGAGCTGCCAATGCCGTCATGCTCGCGCTTGTGGCGAGCATCAACGTCCTGGACACCGCGCCGTCCGAAGGAAGACGTGGATGGTCGGGACAAGCCCGACCATGACGGAGAATAGCTGGCATTCTCCTGCGATCGGCAGAAGAGCGCCCTACTCCCCTCGCTCCTGCCGGAGCTTCTCCCAGTATTCCAGCCGCTTCCTGATCTCGCGCTCGAAGCCGCGCTCGGGCGGATCGTAGAAGCGCTGGCGGCCGAGTGCGTCTGGCCAGTAGTTCTGGCCGGAGAAGGCGTCGGGCGCGTCGTGGTCATAGGCGTAGTCCGCTCCGTAGCCCTCTTCCTTCATCAGCTTGGTCGGGGCGTTCAGGATCGTCTTGGGCGGCGTCAGCGAGCCCGCCTGCTTGGCGGTGCGCATCGCCGCCTTGTACGCGACATAGGCCGCGTTCGATTTTGGCGCGGTGGCGAGATAGATCACCGTATTGGCCAAAGCGAGCTCGCCCTCGGGCGAGCCAAGCTGCTCATAGGTCTCGGCAGCGGCGCGGGCATGCACCAGCGCCTGCGGGTCGGCAAGGCCGATATCCTCGACCGCCATGCGCACCAGCCGCCGCGCCAGGAAGCGCGGGTCCTCGCCGGCATCGAGCATGCGAGCGAAGTAATAGAGCGCGGCGTCCGGATCGGAGCCGCGGATCGTCTTGTGCAGGGCCGAGATCAGATTGTAGTGGCCATCCTGCGCCTTGTCGTAGATCGGCGCGCGGCGCTGGATCACCTCGGAAAGGCCGGCCTCGTCGAAGATCTCGCCCGGCTTGGCGGCGCGCCAGGTCTCCTCGGCCAGCGTCAGCACCGCCCGCCCGTCGCCATCGGCGAAGCGCGCCAGCGCGAGCCGCGCCTCCGGCGTCAGCGGCAATTCGCGATTCTCCAGCGCCTCGGCCCGGCCGAGCAGGAAGAGCAGCGCGCCCTCGTCGAGCGCCTTGAAGGTCAGGACGCGGGCGCGCGACAGCAGTGCGGCGTTCAAGGCGAAGGACGGGTTCTCGGTGGTGGCGCCGACCAGCGTGATCGTGCCGTCTTCCATCACCGGCAGGAAGGCATCCTGCTGGGCCCGGTTGAAGCGGTGGATCTCGTCGACGAACAGCAAGGTGCCCTTGCCGCCGAGCCTGCGGCCGCGGGCGGCGTCAAAGGCTTTCTTCAGATCGGCTACGCCTGAGAAGATCGCGCTGATCTGCTCGAAGCCGAGATCGGTCTGCCCCGCGAGCAGGCGCGCCACGGTGGTCTTGCCGGTGCCGGGCGGTCCCCAGAAGATCAGGCTGCCGAGCGAGCCCGAGGCGATCAGCCGGGTCAGCACGCCGTCCTCGCCGGTCAGGTGATCCTGGCCGGAGACCTCCCCGAGCGTCGTCGGCCGCACCCGGTCCGCGAGCGGGCGCGGACCGGATTTGTCGAGGCCGGAGGCGGAGAAGAGGTCGGTCACCTCACCCGCCGAACACGGACGTCACGGTCTGGCCGCCGCGCGAGATCGTCACCTCCCAGGAGCGCTTGCGCTCGCGCGTCGCCAGCTCGATCTCACGCGAGGCGTTGATGCGCTCGCCATTGATGGCGAGGATGAGATCGCCCTTCTGGAAGCCGACGCGCGCGGCCGGGCTGCCTTCCTCGATATTGCCGACGACGACGCCCTCGGTCGAGAGGTCGATCGAGAGCTCTTCGGCGACCGCCGGCGACAGGTTCAGCACGGTGAGCCCCGTGAAGGGCGAGCGGCCGGCGACCTTGACCGGCTCGCGCGGGCGCGTCTCCGGCGCCGGTGTCAGCTTGACGGGGACGGTGATGCGCTTGCCGCCGCGCAGCACGGTGAGCTGCGTCGTGCCGCCGATCGGACGGGTCGCGAAGCGATAGCCGAAGCTCTCGGGATCGTCGACGCCGACGCCGTCGACGGCGAGGATCACGTCCGAGCGCTTGAGGCCGCCTTCGGCCGCAGGCCCGGAATCGACGACGCTGGCGACCACGGAGCCGGCCGGCCGGTCGAGCCCGAGCCCGTCGGCGACGTCCTGGGTCAGCGCCTGCAGCCGCGCCCCGAACCAGGCCCGGCGAACCGTCGTCGCCCCCGTCTTGGCGCTGTCGACGACGACGCGGACCATGGCCGAGGGAATGGCGAAGCCGATACCGACGCTGCCGCCCGACTTCGAGAAGATCGCGGTATTGATGCCGGTGAGCCGGCCCTGCATGTCGACGAGCGCGCCGCCGGAATTGCCGGGGTTGATCGCGGCGTCGGTCTGGATGAAGGACTGGGCGTCGCCGACGCCGACCTGGGTGCGCGCCAGCGCCGAGATGATGCCCTGCGTCACCGTCTGGCCGACGCCGAAGGGATTGCCGATCGCCAGCACGAGATCGCCGATCTGCAGCGCGTCGGAATCGCCGACCTCGATGGCCGCAAGCTCCTTGGCGCCCTTGAGCTTGAGCACGGCGAGATCGGTGCGCGGATCGCGCAGCAGGATCGTCGCCTCGTATTCGCGCTTGTCAGCCAGCGCCACCTTGACCTCGGTCATCCCCTCGATGACGTGGTTGTTGGTGACGACGAGCCCCGCTCCGGCATCGACGATGACGCCCGAGCCGAGCGAGCGCTGCACCTGCTCGCGCGGCAGGCCGAAACCGCCATCACCGAAGAAGCGGCGGAAGAACGGATCGTCCATGAACGGGTTCTGCGGCCGCCGCTCGACACGCGCGCCATAGACGTTGACGACCGAAGGCGCGGTCTTCTGCACGACCGGCGCGAAGGACAGCGTGATCTGCTGCCGCGCCTCCGGCACTTGCCGGGCCTGGGCGAGGGCCAGC
Source organism: Allobosea sp. FBZP-16 (assembly GCF_002831785.1). Lineage (NCBI taxonomy): Bacteria > Pseudomonadati > Pseudomonadota > Alphaproteobacteria > Hyphomicrobiales > Alloboseaceae > Allobosea > Allobosea sp. FBZP-16. The sequence continues at coordinate 303,242 of NZ_LNCQ01000029.1, forward strand.
GTCGAGGCGCCCGCGGACAGTGCAAGGCCGAGGGTCAGAGCGACGAGCTGACTGCGGTTCGGCACGATGGAACGGCGCATGCCGATCTCCTTCTTGAAACAAAACGACTGCCCCGGGCGTTCGTTTCCCGAACTATCCCTCCACGGCAGCAGCCCGGATAGTCTGCGAAACACGCGCTGCGTGCTTCCGTTCCGGGTCGCGAAACCCTTCATCTCACCCCCGGAAGGAATGTCGACGTGAGCCTCGTGCGCCTTGTTTATGCCAGCCGCAGCCGACTCGTCGAGGCGGATCGACGTGTCGAGCTCGCGCGCATTCTCGAGACGGCGCGGCGACACAATGCGCAAAGGCATCTCACAGGTTTCCTGATGGCGACACCGGGTGGATTCGCCCAGGTCCTCGAAGGCGAGGCCGGGTCTATCGCGGAAACCTATGGCCGGATCATGGTCGATCCGCGCCATGGCGATCTGCGCCTGCTGGCGCAGGATGCGATCGCTCACAGGCAGTTCGCCGGCTGGGCGATGGCCCTTGCCGAGCGTAACGAGACGACTGCGTTCATCTTCGGGCTCTATGGCGTCTCTCCCGACGCCGAGATCTTCGAGCAGCCGCTGGACGTTCTGCTCGACCTCGCCACAGAACTCGCCAGCGCCCGGGCCTGAAAGCCTATTTGGCGTCGCTGAGCAGCACCTTGTACTTCTCGATCTCGGCCGGAACCATCTTGGCGACGAACTCGGGCGACATCTCGTCCTTTTCAGGCAGCACCGAAGAGAGCTCCTTGAAGCGCGCATGCAGCTTTTCGCTGGAAAGCGCTGTGCGCAGCGCCTGATTGAGCTTGTCGATCACCGGCTGCGGCGTGCCCTTCGGCGCGAAGATCGCGTTCCAGCCCTGCGCCTGGAACGCCGGCAGCCCGGCTTCGACCGAGGTCGGCACATCGGGCAGGCTCGGCAGGCGCTGCGGCGTCGCCACCACCAGCGCCTTGACCTTGTTGCCCTGGACCGCGCCGGAGAGCGAGGTCGCTGCATCGCAGACGCCGTCGATCTGTCCGCCCATCAGGTCGTTCAGCGCCGGGCCCGCGCCGCGATAGCTCACCAGCGCCACGTCGAGGCCGGACGCCTTCAGGAAGTTGCGGCAGATCAGATAGTTCGACGAGCCGACACCGGCATGGCCGAGGCTGAGCTTGCCGGGATTGGCCTTGGCGTAGGCGAGGAACTCCTTGAGGTCCTTGGCCGGGAAGTCGAGCTTCAGCGCGATCATCGGCGAGGTCTTGGCGACCAGGCCGACCGGCACGAAATCGGCGGGCGTGTATTTCAGGTCGTTGTAGATCGTATAGGAGGCGGCATTGGTGCCGCTGTTGCCGATCACGATGGTGTAGCCGTCGGGCTCGGCCCGGGCCGCCCGCGTCAAGGCGGTCGCGCCGCCCGCTCCGCCCATGTTCTCCATCACGATGCGCTGGCCGAGAACCTGCGCCATTTCCTCGCCGACGAGGCGGGCGATCACGTCGGAGGAGCCGCCGGCCGCAAAGGGCACCAGCATGTTGATCGGCTTGGAGGGATATTTGTCCTGGGCCTGCGCCGGCAGGATGGCGATGGCGGCTAAAATAGCCAGAGCAGCGCGCTTCATGCGAATATCTCCCTCGACGCCGGGCTTTCTCCAAAGCGGTCTTCAGAACCGCCCTGCCCGGTTTGGGCCGACGCTAGCACCCACCTGACGCGGGGAGAAGCGCAAGCTGGCGCAACAATCTCGCGCAGCAATGCCCTCTCGCTTCTGATCTGCACAGGCAAAACAAAAAGGGCGGCCCGAAGACCGCCCTTTCCGAAATGCTTGATGTCGGCGCGGCTCAGGCCGCCTGCTCGTCATCCGCCGTGAAGACCGGGCCGGAATCCTTGCCCTTGGCGTCGACGTCGCGATCGACGAACTCGATCACGGCGAGCGGGGCGTTGTCGCCGAAGCGGAAGCCCGCCTTCATGATGCGCAGATAGCCGCCATTGCGCTCCTTGTAGCGCGGGCCGAGGACCGCGAAGAGCTTGCCGACCAAAGCGACGTCCTTGATCTGCGCGATCGCCTGGCGGCGGGCGTGCAGGTCGCCGCGCTTGCCGAGCGTGACCAGCTTCTCGACGACCGGACGCAGATCCTTGGCCTTCGGCAGCGTGGTGGTGATCTGCTCGTGCTTGATCAGGGCCTGGGCCATGTTGGCGAACATCGCCTGGCGATGCTCGGCAGTGCGGTTGAAACGACGACCGCGGAAACCGTGACGCATGATTGGCTCCTTCGTTGCTTACGGCCGCCGTGCCACGGAACGGCCGTCCTTTATGCTCCGGTGCTCATGCGCCGGGCGGGAAGTGGCGCGGGACGCAGTCCCGTGCCGGGTTTCAGTAGTGCTCTTCGAAGCGCTTGGCCAGCTCTTCGATGTTCTCCGGCGGCCAGCCCTGCACGTCCATGCCGAGATGGAGGCCCATGGTGGCGAGCACTTCCTTGATCTCGTTCAGCGACTTGCGGCCGAAGTTCGGGGTGCGCAGCATCTCGCCCTCCGACTTCTGGATGAGATCGCCGATATAGACGATGTTGTCGTTCTTCAGGCAGTTCGCCGAGCGGACCGACAGTTCGAGCTCGTCGACCTTCTTGAGCAGGGCCGGGTTGAACGGCAGCTGCGGCGCGGTCGAGACGGCCTCTTCCTTGCGCGGCTCTTCGAAGGTGATGAAGACGGCGAGCTGGTCCTGCAGGATGCGGGCGGCGAGCGCCAGGGCGTCCTCGGGCGAAACCGAGCCGTTGGTCTCGATCTGCATGGTCAGCATGTCGCGGTCGAGATTCTGGCCCTCGCGGGTGTTCTCGACGCGATAGGAGACCTTCTTGACCGGCGAGTAGAGGCTGTCGACGGGGATCAGGCCGATCGGCGCGTCCTCGGGACGGTTCTGCTCGGAGGGGACATAGCCCTTGCCGGTGTTGACCGTGAACTCCATGCGGATCTCGGCCCCGTCGTCCAGCGTGCACAGCACGAGCTCGGGGTTGAGGATCGACACGTCGCCGATGGTGTTGATGTCGCCGGCGGTGACAGCGCCCGGGCCGGTCTTGCGCAGGGTCATGCGCTTGGGACCCTCGCCCTGCATCTTGATGGCGATCGCCTTGATGTTCAGGACGATATCGGTGACGTCCTCGCGCACGCCCGGGATCGAGGAGAACTCATGCAGCACGCCGTCGATCTGGACGGCGGTGACGGCGGCACCCTGGAGCGAGGAGAGCAGCACGCGACGCAGCGCATTGCCGAGCGTCATGCCGAAGCCGCGCTCGAGCGGACGCGCGATCACGGTGGCCAGACGCTTCGGGTCGTCGCCGACCTTGACTTCGAGCTTGTTAGGCTTGGACAGATCCTGCCAATTCTTGCTGATCACGACCGCACTCCTGGTGATTCAATAATGGCGGCGGCGGGCCGCCCCGTACCGGCGTCCGCCCCTGCGGACGCCGCTTCGATCCGGCTAAGGCTCAGACGCGGCGACGCTTGCGCGGCCGGCAGCCATTGTGCGGGATCGGCGTCACGTCGCGGATCGAGGTGACGGTGAAGCCGGCGGCCTGCAGCGCGCGCAGCGCCGACTCGCGGCCCGAACCCGGACCGGTGACCTCGACCTCGAGGGTGCGCATACCGTGCTCGGCAGCCTTGCGGGCAGCGTCCTCGGCGGCGACCTGGGCTGCATAGGGGGTCGACTTGCGCGAGCCCTTGAAACCCATCGTGCCGGCGGACGACCACGAGATCGTGTTGCCCTGCGCGTCGGTGATGGTGATCATGGTGTTGTTGAACGAGGCGTTCACATGCGCGACGCCGGAGACGATGTTCTTGCGTTCGCGACGACGGACGCGCTGGGCTTCCTTGGCCATAGTCTCTTTCTTCCATCCTTCAGGCGCGCCCGTGATGCCAGGCGCTGGGGATATCGCCTGCCCGCGAGCGGGTCAGGCGACGCAAAATACTGCAGCGAGCCGGTCGCCCGGCCCGCCGAAACTCACTTCTTCTTGCCGGCGATCGGCTTCGCCTTGCCCTTGCGGGTGCGGGCGTTGGTGTGGGTACGCTGGCCGCGCACCGGCAGCGAGCGGCGATGGCGCAGGCCGCGATAGCAGCCGAGGTCCATCAGGCGCTTGATGTTCATCGAGACTTCGCGGCGCAGATCGCCCTCGACGAGATAGTCGCGGTCGATCGTCTCGCGGATCTGCAGGACCTCGGCGTCGGTCAGCTGGTTGACCCGGCGCTCGGCGGCGATGCCGACCTTCTCGCAGATCTCCTTGGCCTTGTGGGCGCCGATGCCGTGAATGTACTGCAGACCGATGACGACGCGCTTGCCGGTCGGAATGTTGACGCCCGCGATACGAGCCATGGTCTTCACCTCTCCATTGCGGCCATGACGCCGGGCGCCATGACAATGACAAGAACTCCGCGTCCGGTGGAGGCCGGCCCTTGCGGAGCGTTGAATCCGGTCCACGCGAGAAAGCGACGTCGATCCTTCTTGCGAAGGCATCGGCATCGCTCAGCTGAAACCGGATGGCGCGCTGGTAGTCGGTTAAGCGCGCCCTGTCAACCCGGGCACGCTCGCCCCGGCTGCCTTTACTTCTTCACCAGCGGGCACTTGCTCTCCGACAGCGGCGCGATGATCTCGGCCGCCGGGATCTTGCGGACCACCTTGAAATAGTCCCAGGGCGCCTTCGATTCGGAGGGGCCCTTGGCCTCGACGAGCAACATGTCGTTCATCAGGCGACCGTCCTCGCGAATCCTGGCGCCGGGTGCGTAGAAGTCGTCGACAGGCAGTTCCTTCATCTTGGCCGCGACAGCAGGACCCGCCGCCGTGCCGGCCGCCTTGACCGCCTTGAGATAGTGCAGCACCGACGAGTAGACGCTCGCCTGGATCATCCCCGGCATCTTCTTCGTCCGCGCCATGTAGCGGTCGGCGAAGGCGCGGCTCGGCTTGTCGGCGTCATGGTAGTATGCAGCGGTGGTGATTAGCCCCTTGGCCTTGTCGAGGCCGAGCCCATGCACGTCGCTCAGGACCACGACCATGGCGGCGAGCTTCTGGCCACCATCGACGAGGCCGAACTCGCCGGCCTGCTTGATCGAATTGATCGTGTCGCTGCCGGCATTGGCGAAGGCGACGATCTTGGCCTTGGAGGCCTGCGCCTGCAGCAGGAAGGAGGAGAAGTCGGGCGTCGAGAGCGGCGCCCGCACGGTACCGAGTGTCTTGCCGCCATTGGCGGCGACAACCTTCTCGATGTCGGCGGTGAGCTGATGGCCGAAGGCGTAGTCGGCAGCGATGATGTACCAGCTGTCGCCGCCCTCGCGCAGGATCGACAGCGCCGTGCCCTTGGCCGAGGTCGCCGTATCGAAGGTCCACATGAAGCCGGTCGCCATGCAGTCCTCGTTGAAGAGGCGCGTCGTCGCCGGGCCGTTGTAGAGCGCGACCTTCTGCTTCTCCTTGGCGATGCCGGCTACGGCGAGCGCCACGGCCGAATTGGTCAGGTCGGCGATGGCGGTGACGCCGTCGACATCGTACCAGCGCCGCGCCAGGCCCGCGGCGACATCCGGCTTGTTCTGGTGGTCGCCCGAGACGATCTCGATCGGCTTGCCCAGCACCGAGCCGCCGAAATCCTCGATCGCGAGCTTGGCCGCCTCGACCGAGCCGAGCCCGCCGAATTCGGCGTAATTGCCCGACTGGTCGTTGAGGACGCCAATCTTGACCGCGTCCTGCGCCAGCACCGTCGAAGCCGTTGCCAGCAGCGCAGCCGCCACAAGGCAAGCAACCCGTTTCATGTCGTCCTCCCGTTTGCCGGCCGATCGGATCACCGGCGATGGCGCGTGCCACCGGCATAGGCTGCCGTCGTCCCGTGTCTTGGCCGTCATCGGCCTGGGGCGGAGTTCAGTCGGCGGGAGGAGATGTGTCAATTGCAACCGCGGCGCGCGAAATCGCGCCTGCGCCGGCGCAAATGCGCACGGCGGGCCCCTCACCGCTTGCGCACGAACTCCGTGCGCAGCACCAGTCCCTTGATGGTCTCGTGCCGACAGTCGATCTCTTCGGGATTGTCCGTCAGCCGGATCGAGCGGATCACCGTGCCCTGCTTCAGGGTCTGGTTAGCGCCCTTGACCTTGAGGTCCTTGATCAGCGTCACCGCATCGCCGTCGACCAGGATGTTGCCGGAGGCGTCGCGGACCTCGCGCTGCTGCGCCGCAGCCGCCGCCAGTTCCGAAGCCGGGCGCCACTCGCCGGTCGCCTCGTCATAGACATAGTCGTCATCGCCGTCGGCCATGGGCCCGGCTCCTTCGCCAAGAAAAAACCGCGCGGCGAAGGCCGCGCGGCATCTGAATGACCGATCAGGCTGGATATCAGCCCGCCAGCGCCTCGTCGATCGCGCTCGCGACCTGCTCGATCGGCTGCATGCCGTCGATCGGCGTCAGCTGGCCGCGCTTGTCGTAATAGGGCGCGACGATCGCGGTATCGCGGTTATAGGCTTCGAGCCGGGTCTTGAAGACCTCCGGGTCGTCGTCCTTGCGCACCGGCTGGCCGGCGGCCTTGGCCTCCTCGGCCCGGCGCACGATCCGGTCGACCAGCTTGCTCTGGTCGACGCGCAGCTCCAGGACCTTGTCGAGCTTCAGTCCCTTGCCGGCCAGCATCGAGTCGAGTGCCTCGGCCTGCGCCAGCGTGCGCGGGAAGCCGTCGAGGATGAAGCCCTTCCTGGCGTCGGCTTCCTCGATGCGGTCGGCGACGATGCCGATGACGATCTCGTCCGAGACGAGCCCGCCGGCATCCATCACCGCCTTGGCCTTGAGGCCGACCGGCGTGCCGGCGGCGACTGCCGCGCGGAGCATGTCGCCGGTGGAGAGCTGCGGAATGCCGTGCTTTGCGACGATCCGTGTCGCCTGAGTGCCTTTGCCCGCCCCCGGCGGCCCCAGGAAAATCAGCCTCATCAGCGCCTTGCCCCCCTCAACTTCGCTTTCTTGACCAGCCCCTCATATTGATGGGCCAGGAGATGACCATGGACCTGAGCCACCGTGTCCATGGTCGTCGTCACCACGATCAGCAGCGAGGTGCCGCCGAGCAGGATGATCGGAATCTGGGCATAGGTGATCATGAACTCCGGGATCAAGCAGACGATAGTCAAATAGGCGGCGCCGAGCACGGTGATGCGCGTCAGCACCCGGTCGATATGTTCGGCGGTGCGCTCGCCCGGGCGGATGCCGGGCATGAACCCGCCATGCTTCTTGAGGTTGTCCGCCGTCTCGACCGGATTGAACACGATCGCGGTGTAGAAGAAGCAGAAGAAGATGATCAGCGCCGCATAGAGGAACATGAACAGCGGCCGGCCATGCGCGAGGTAGGTCGCCATCGTCGCCAGGATGCCGGTGCCGCCCGAAGCCTGCGAGAAGCTGGCGATCGTGGTCGGCAGCAGCAGCAGCGACGACGCGAAGATCGGCGGGATCACGCCGGCGGTGTTGAGCTTCAGCGGCAGGAACGAGGTCTGGCCCTCATACATCCGGTTGCCGACCTGGCGCTTGGGATAGTTGATCAGCAGGCGGCGCTGGGCGCGCTCAACGAAGACCACGAAGGCGATGACGCAGACCGCCATCACCATGACGAGCAGCAGCAGGCCGGTCGAGATGGCGCCCTGGCGGCCGAGCTCGAGCGTCTGCGCCAGCTGGGCCGGGAATTCGGCGATGATGCCGGCGAAAATGATCATCGAGGTGCCGTTGCCGATGCCGCGGCTGGTGATCTGCTCGCCGAGCCAGAGCAGGAACATGGTGCCGCCGACCAGCGTGATGGTGGTCGAGATCAGGAAGAACGGCCCGGGTTCGAGCACGAGATTGCCCGAGCCCTGAAGACCAACGCCGATGCCCCAGGCCTGGAACAGCGCCAGCACCAGCGTCAGATAGCGCGTGTACTGGTTGAGAATCTTGCGGCCCGCCTCGCCCTCCTTCTTCAGCGCCTCGAAGGTCGGGACGACGCTGGAGAGCAGCTGGATGATGATCGAGGCCGAGATGTACGGCATGATCGCCAGCGCGAAGATCGCGAGCCGGCCGACCGCGCCGCCGGAGAACATGTTGAACAGGCCGAGCACGCCCGACTGGGTCTGCTTGAACAGGTCGGCGACCGCATCCGGGTTCATGCCGGGCAGCGGGATATAGGTGCCGAGCCGGTAGACGATCAGCGCCCCCAGCGTGAACCAGATCCGCTTCTTCAGCTCGTCGGCCTTGGCCAGCGCGCCGAAGTTCAGGTTTGCCGCAAGCTGTTCAGCCGCCGATGCCATGCGTCCGGTCCTTGGGTGATTCTCTGGTCTAGACAGTCGAACGGCGGCCAAGGCTTCGGGCCCGGCCGCCGCTCGCGTTAGTCATGTAAGCGTGGAAGTCACGCCTGTGAAGCGGCAGCCGCCAGGATCTTGACCGTGCCGCCGGCCTTCTCGATCGCCTCGACGGCCGACTTCGACGCACCGGCCACCTCGAAGGCGAGCTTCGCCTTGAGTTCGCCGACGCCGAGGATCTTGACGCCGTCCTTGGCCTGCCGGGTGATGACGCCGGCGGCGACCAGCGCCTCGACCGTCACCGCACCCTTGGCATCGAGCTTCCCGGCTTCGACCGCCTGCTGGATGCGCCCGAGGTTGACCTCGTTCAGATCCTTGGAGAACAGGTTGTGGAAGCCGCGCTTCGGCAGGCGCCGATAGAGCGGCATCTGGCCGCCTTCGAAGCCCTTGACCGCCACGCCGGCGCGAGCCTTCTGGCCCTTGACGCCACGTCCGCCGGTCTTGCCCTTGCCGGAGCCGATGCCACGGCCGACGCGGATGCGCGACTTGGTCGCGCCTTCGTTGTCACGAATGTCTGTGAGTTTCATGGGTTCGCCCTCCTCACTTCGCGTCGACGACGCGGACGAGGTGCTTGACCTTCTCGACCATGCCACGCGCAGCCGGCGTGTCCTGCAGGGTCGATTGGCGGCGGATCTTGTTCAGGCCGAGACCGATCAGGGTCTGGCGCTGCGAGGCGTCGCGGCGGATCGGCGAACCGATCTGCTCGACGGTGAAGGTCTTCTCAGCCTTTGCCATCGAACCCTCCTCACGCGTCCGCGCCGGCATCCGCGCCGGCATCGCGGCGGCGGGTCTGCAGGGCCGAAACCTTGAGCGAGCGACGCGCGGCGACGCTGCGCGGCGAATCCTCGTTCTTCAGCGCATCGAAGGTGGCGCGCACGAGGTTGTAGGGGTTCGAAGAGCCGAGCGACTTCGAAACCACGTCCTGCATGCCGACCGCCTCGAAGACGGCGCGCATCGGGCCGCCGGCGATGATGCCGGTACCGGCCGGGGCAGCGCGCAGGATGACCTTCCCGGCGCCGTGACGGCCGTGGACGTCATGGTGCAGCGTGCGGCCATCGCGCAGCGGGACGCGGACGAGGCCACGCTTGGCGGCTTCCGTCGCCTTGCGGATCGCCTCGGGCACTTCACGGGCCTTGCCGTGGCCGAAGCCGACGCGGCCCTTCTGGTCGCCGACGACGACGAGGGCAGCGAAGCCGAAGCGACGGCCGCCCTTCACCACCTTGGCGACGCGGTTGATGTGGACCAGGCGGTCCACGAATTCAGAATCACGCTCTTCGCGGTTCTGACGGTCACGAGGTTCTCTCGCCATATCTTCCTCTTACTTGCGCGGACGGTACCGATCGTGGCCCGCCGCTCGCTCGAGCGCTCCGGAATGGAGCGACTTTCCAAATGCGATATGCGGGAAGCCCGTGAGGCCTCCCGCATCCCGCGATAGTCAACCGATCAGAACCTCAGCCCGCCTTCGCGAGCGGCCTCGGCCAGCGCCTTGACGCGGCCATGGTACATATAGGCGCCACGGTCGAACACGACCTCCTTGACGCCGGCCTTGATGGCGCGCTCGGCAAGGATCTTGCCGATCTGCGCCGCGGCCTCGACATTCGCACCCGACTTGATGTCGGCGCGGATGTCCTTGTCGAGCGACGAAGCCGAAGCGAGCGTCAGCCCCTTGGTGTCGTCGATGACCTGCGCATAGATCTGCTTGCCGGTGCGGTGCACCGACAGGCGGGCGCGGCCATTGGCCACTTTCTTGATCGCGCGGCGGACGCGGGCCTTGCGGCGCGCAGTCGCAACTGTCTGCTTGCTCATGGCTGCCGTCCTTACTTCTTCTTGCCTTCCTTGCGGAAGATGAACTCGCCGGCGTACTTGACGCCCTTGCCCTTGTAGGGCTCGGGACCGCGATAATCGCGGATCTCGGCGGCGGTCTGGCCGACGACCTGCTTGTCGATGCCGGAGATCACGATCTCGGTCGGCTTCGGCGTGACGATCGCGACCCCGGCCGGGATCGGATAGTCGATGTCGTGGCTGTAGCCGAGCGAGAGCTTGAGCACCTTGCCGGCGACCGCGGCCTTGTAGCCGACGCCGTTGATCTCGAGCTTCTTCTCGAATCCGGCCGTCGTACCGACGACCAGGTTGTTGATGCGGGCGCGCGAGGTGCCCCAGAGCGCGCGGGCGCGCTTGGTCTGCGAGCGCGGCTGGACGGCGATGGCGCCGTTCTCCAGTGCGACCGAAACCTCTTCGGGAACCTCGAAGGACAGTTCGCCCTTCGAGCCCTTGATCTTGACCAGCTGGCCCGAGACGTTGGCGGTGACGCCAGCGGGGACCGGAACGGGCTTCTTACCGATACGAGACATTGGATCTCTCCTGATGAGCAGCTGTGCGCGAAAGGTCAGAAGACCTTGCAGAGCACTTCGCCGCCCACGTTCTGCTCGCGGGCAAGGTGATCGGACATCACGCCGCGGGGCGTGGAGACGATGGTGACGCCGAGGCCGTCGGCCACGCGAGGCATGGTCTCGACCGAGGAGTAGACGCGACGGCCGGGCTTCGACACGCGCGAGATCGACCGGATGACCGGCTGTCCCTCGTGGTACTTCAGCTCGATGTCGAACTCGGTGCGGCCGTTGCCGAACTCGGTGGTCGAATAGCCGCGGATGTAGCCTTCCGACTGCAGCACGTCCAGAACGCGGGCGCGCAGCTTCGAGCCCGGGGTGGAAACGCGCGACTTGCGCCGCATCTGCGCATTGCGGATGCGGGTCAGCATATCGCCAAGCGGATCGATGATCGCCATGATGCTACCTCCTCACCAGCTCGACTTGACGAGGCCGGGAACCAGCCCCTTGTTGCCGAGCTCGCGCAAAGCAACGCGCGACATCTTCAACTTGCGATAGAAAGCGCGCGGGCGGCCGGTGACTTCGCAACGGTTGCGCACGCGGATGCCGGCGGAATTGCGCGGCAGTTCGGCCAGCTTCAGGCGAGCGAGGAAGCGCTCGTCCATCGACTGGTTCTCGTCATTAGCGATCGCGAGAAGACGCGCACGACGGCCCGCGAATTTCTTCACGAGCGCCTTGCGGCGGTTGTTGTTCTCGACGGAGCTTTTCTTAGCCATCGATATCTCCTGGTTTCCGCGTATGAGCCCGAAGGCTCACTGCCGGAACGGGAAGTTGAAGTGCTTGAGCAGAGCGCGTGCCTCGTCGTCCGACTTCGCAGTCGTGCAGACGATCACGTCCATGCCCCAGACCTGGTCGACCTTGTCGTAGTTGATCTCGGGGAACACGATGTGCTCCTTGATCCCGAGCGCGAAATTGCCGCGCCCGTCGAACGACTTCGGGTTGAGGCCACGGAAGTCGCGCACGCGCGGCAGAGCAATGGTGACGAGCCGATCGACGAACTCGAACATCTTGGTCTTGCGCAGCGTGACCTTGGCACCCACCGCCATGTTCTCGCGCAGCTTGAAGCCGGCGATGGCGAGGCGGGACTTGGTGATGACCGGCTTCTGGCCGGCGATCATGGCGAGGTCGCCGGCGGCGTTGTCGACCTTCTTGCGGTCGGCCGTGGCTTCGCCCACGCCCATGTTGATGACGACCTTCTCGAGGGTCGGCACTTCCATGACGTTCTTGTAGCCGAACTCGGCGATCATCGCGGGACGGACGACGTCCTCGTAATGCTTCTTCAAACGCGGCGAGAGAGCCGCCTGCTGATTGTCAGCCATCGATCAGATCCCCCGAACGCTTGGCGAAACGAACCTTGCGGCCGTCATCGAGCACCTTGAAACCGACGCGGGTCGGCTTGCCGTCCTTCGGATCGGCGACGGCCAGGTTCGACAGGTCGATCGTGGCTTCCTTGCTGATGATGCCGCCCTCGGACTGGGCGGTCGCCTTGGTGTGCTTCTTCACCAGGTTCACGCCGCGCACGACGGCGCGGGCGTCCTTCGGCAGGACCTGGAGCACTTCGCCGTTCTTGCCCTTGTCGCGGCCGGCGAGCACGACGACCTTGTCGCCCTTTTTGATTTTCGCAGCCATCACAGCACCTCGGGAGCGAGCGAAATGATCTTCATGTGGTTCTTGGCGCGCAGCTCGCGCGGAACCGGTCCGAAGATGCGGGTGCCCACCGGCTCCTTCTGGTTGTTGATCAGCACGGCCGCATTGCGGTCGAAGCGGATCACCGAACCATCGGCGCGCTTGATGTCCTTGGCGGTGCGCACGACGATCGCCTTCATGACGTCGCCCTTCTTCACGCGGCCGCGCGGGATGGCTTCCTTGATCGAAACCACAATGATGTCGCCGATGCGGGCATAGCGCCGCTTCGAGCCGCCGAGAACCTTGATGCACATCACGCGGCGGGCACCGGAATTGTCGGCGACCTCGAGATTCGTCTGCACCTGGATCATGGCCTTGATCCTTCCATTCCATATCAGCGCGGTTTCCGGACAAAGGCGGATTGCCTAAGCCCGGACTACGACTGACGGGGGTCGATCGCCCCCTGGCCTCAATGATTCGACTTACGCCTTGGGAGCGTTGTCGAGCACAACCCAGCTTTTCAGCTTGGAAATCGGCTTCGACTCCTCGATCCAGACCGAGTCACCGACCTTGAACGATCCCGCCTCGTCATGGGCGTGATAGTTCTTCGAACGGCGCACCGTCTTCTTGAGGAGCGGGTGCGTATAACGCCGCTCGACCTTGACCACAACAGTTTTGTTTTGCTTGTCGCTAACGACGACGCCCTGCAGCACGCGCTTCGGCATGGTCCCCTACTCCTCAGGCGCTCACTGCCGCGGTCTTCGACCGCTGCAGTGTCTTGATGCGGGCGATCTCCTTGCGCACCAGGGTGACCCGAGCGGTATTCTCGAGCTGGCCGGTGGCGCGCTGGAAACGCAGGTTGAACTGCTCCTTCTTGAGCTTGAGAAGCTCGTCCTGGAGCTGGTCCGCGCTCATCACTTTGAGATCGGACAGGCGTTGAGTCGATTTCATCTCGCCCTCCTTACTCGGCGATGCGCTGGATGAAGCGGGTCTTGATCGGCAGCTTGGCGGCGCCCAGACGGAGCGCCTCGCGGGCGATATCCTCCGGCACGCCGTCGAGCTCGAACATGATCCGGCCAGGCTTGACCTTGGCCGCCCAGAACTCGGGCGAGCCCTTGCCCTTACCCATGCGGACTTCGGTCGGCTTCTTCGAGACCGGCACGTCCGGGAAGATCCGGATCCAGACTCGACCCGCGCGCTTCATGGCGCGGGTGATGGCACGACGGGCCGCCTCGATCTGGCGGGCCGTGACGCGCTCCGGCTCCTGGGCCTTCAGGCCGAACTGGCCGAAGTTGAGGTCCGTACCGCCCTTGGCGACGCCGGAAATGCGTCCCTTGAACTGCTTACGGAACTTAGTGCGCTTTGGTTGCAGCATGGCTCTTCTCGATCAGCCTTACGCAGCCTGCTCGCGACGTTCGCGGCGCTCACCACCGGAGCGGCCGCCCTCGTCCGAGAGGCGCTTGTCCTGGGCCATCGGGTCGTGTTCGAGGATCTCGCCCTTGAAGATCCAGACCTTGATCCCGCACGTGCCATAGGTCGTGAAGGCAGTGGCGACGCCGTAGTCGACGTCGGCGCGCAGCGTATGCAGCGGCACGCGGCCCTCGCGATACCATTCGAGGCGCGCGATTTCCGCGCCGCCGAGACGGCCCGAGCAGTTGATGCGGATGCCCTCGGCACCGAGACGCATCGCCGACTGCACGGCGCGCTTCATGGCGCGACGGAAGGCGACGCGGCGCTCGAGCTGCTGCGCGATCGAGTCGGCGACCAGGGTCGCGTCGATCTCGGGCTTGCGCACCTCGACGATGTTGATCGTCACGTCGGCGTTCGTCAGCTTCGCGACCGTCTTGCGCAGCTTCTCGATGTCGGCACCCTTCTTGCCGATCACCACGCCCGGACGAGCCGAGTGGATGGTGACGCGGCACTTCTTGTGCGGACGCTCGATGATGATCTTCGAGACGGCGGCCTGCTTCAGCAGCTTCATCAGGGCGGCGCGGATGGCCATGTCCTCATGAAGCAGCTTGCCGTACTCGCCCTTGGCGGCGAACCAGCGCGAATCCCAGGTCCGGTTGATGCCGAGACGAAGGCCGATCGGATTGATTTTCTGACCCATCGTTCTCTCCTCAGGCCTTCGCAGCCTGAACTTCGCGCACCACGATCGTGATGTTGGCGAAGGGCTTCATGATGCGGGCGCCACGGCCGCGAGCGCGGGCATGGAAGCGCTTCATGACCAGCGCCTTGCCGACGAAAGCCTGGGACACGACCAGATCGTCGACGTCGAGATCATGGTTGTTCTCGGCGTTGGCGATCGCGCTCTGCAGGCACTTGCGCACATCGGTCGAGATCCGCTTGCGCGAGAACTCGAGGTCGGCGAGCGCGGTCGAGACCTTCTTGCCGCGGATGAGCTGGGCGAGAAGGTTCAGCTTCTGCGGGGAGACGCGCAGGTTGCGCGCCACCGCCTTGGCCTCGTTCTCGGGCAGCGCACGGGGGGCGGAGGGCTTACCCATGGCTTACTTCCTCTTCGCCTTCTTGTCGGCAGCGTGGCCGGGGAAGGTGCGCGTCGGCGAGAACTCGCCGAACTTGTGGCCCACCATCTCCTCGGAGACGTTCACCGGCACATGCTTGTGGCCGTTGTAGACGCCGAACGTCAGACCGACGAACTGCGGGAGGATCGTGGAGCGGCGGCTCCAGATCTTGATGACTTCCGACCGGCTCGCCGAACGGGCGACCTCGGCCTTCTTCAGGAGGTATCCGTCGACGAACGGACCTTTCCAAAGCGAACGCGCCATGACGGACCTCAGTTCTTCTTCTTGCGGGCGTGACGGCTCGACACGATGAACGTATCGGTCCGCTTGTTCGAGCGGGTCTTCTTGCCCTTGGTCGGCAGACCCCAGGGCGTGACCGGATGACGGCCGCCCGAGGTGCGGCCTTCGCCGCCGCCGTGCGGATGGTCGACCGGGTTCATCGAGACACCACGGTTGTGCGGACGACGACCCAGCCAGCGCGAGCGCCCGGCCTTGCCGTCATTCCGGTTCATGTGGTCGGGGTTCGAGACCGCGCCCACCGTCGCATAGCACAGGCCGCTGATCAGGCGCTGCTCGCCCGAGTTCAGGCGGACGATGACGTAGCCCTGGTCGCGACCGACGATCTGGGCGTAGTTGCCCGCCGAACGCGCCAGCGCACCGCCCTTGCCGATCTTGAGCTCGACATTGTGGACGATCGTGCCGATCGGCAGCGTGCCCATCGGGGCCGCGTTGCCGGGCTTCACGTCGACGCTGTCGCCGGCGATGACGCTGTCGCCGACCGCCAGGCGCTGCGGCGCCAGGATGTAGGCGAGCTCGCCGTCCTGATACTTGATCAGCGCGATGAAGGCCGAGCGGTTCGGATCATACTCGATCCGCTCCACGGCAGCCGGGATGCCGGCCTTGCCGCGACGCTTGAAATCGATCAGGCGCAGCGTGCGCTTGTGACCACCGCCGCGGAAGCGGA
Organism: Allobosea sp. FBZP-16; assembly: GCF_002831785.1. NCBI lineage: Bacteria > Pseudomonadati > Pseudomonadota > Alphaproteobacteria > Hyphomicrobiales > Alloboseaceae > Allobosea > Allobosea sp. FBZP-16. Next base: position 319,060 of record NZ_LNCQ01000029.1, read on the forward strand.
CGGTGATGCGGCCGAGATTGTTGCGGCCGCCCGAGGACGACTTGCCCTCGGTCAGCACCTTGACCGGCTTGCCCTTGTAGAGCTCGCTGCGGTCGACGATCACGAGCTGGCGAAGGCTCGGCGTGATCGGCTTGAAACTCTTCAAAGCCATGATGACGATCCTTCCCTCAAAGCCCAGTGGTCACGTCGATGGAGTGACCTTCCTCGAGGGTCACGACCGCCTTCTTGACGTCCGAGCGCTGGCCGAGACGGCCCCGGAAGACCTTCATCTTGCCCTCGGTGACCATCGTGTTGACGCTGATCACCTTGACGTCGAACAGCTTCTCGATCGCCGCCTTGATCTGCGGCTTGGTCGCGGTCTTCGCGACCTTGAAGACGACCTTGTTGTGCTCGGAGAGCATGGTCGCCTTTTCGGTGATGACCGGGCCACGGATGACGTCGTAGTGGCGCGGATCCAGGTTCTTGGACTGGCTCATTTGAAGCGCGCCTCCAGCGCATCGACAGCCGAGCGCGTCAGCACGAGCTTGTCGCGACGCAGGATGTCATAGACGTTGATGCCCTGAACCGGCAGGACGTCGACATTCGGGATCGAACGCGCCGCCAGGCCGAAATTCACATCGATCTCGGCGCCGCCGATCACCAGTGCGCTCGACAGGTCCAGCTTGCCGAAATGGCCGAGCAGGGTCTTGGTCTTCGGCTCGGCGAGCTTGACGTCGTCGATGATGATCAGGCCGGCGTCCTTGGCCTTGGCCGAGAGCGCATGGCGCAGAGCGAGCGCCTTGACCTTCTTGGGCAGGTCATGGGCGTGGTCGCGCACGACCGGACCGAAGGCCTTGCCGCCGCCGCGGAACTGCGGAGCCGAAGCTGCACCGTGACGAGCGCCGCCGGTGCCCTTCTGCTTGTAGATCTTCTTGCGGGTGCGGTCGACTTCCGACCGGCCCTTCGACTTGTGCGTGCCGGCGCGGCGCTTGGCGAGCTGGTAGCGCACCATGCGGGCGAGCAGGTCGGCGCGCGGCTCAAGGCCGAAGATCGCGTCGGACAGCTCGAGCGAGCCGGCATTGCCGCCTTCAAGAGTGACGATATCGAGTTTCATCACACGTTCTCCTCAGCCTGGGCCGCAGGAGCCTCGACACTCTCGGCCTTGCCCTCGCCGGAGACCTTGAACTTGCCCGGCAGGGGCGCGTCCTTCGGCAGCGAGCGCTTGACCGCGTCGCGGACATGGATCCAGCCGCCGGCAACGCCGGGGACGGCGCCCTCGACCAGGATCAGACCGCGCTCGGCGTCCGTCTGGACGACGCGCAGGTTCTGCGTGGTGACGCGCTCGGCACCCAGATGGCCCGGCATCTTCTTGTTCTTGAAGGTCTTGCCCGGGTCCTGACGGCCACCGGTCGAACCGATCGAACGATGCGAGACCGAGACGCCGTGCGTGGCGCGCAGACCGCCGAAGTTCCAGCGCTTCATGCCGCCGGCGAAGCCCTTACCGGTGGTCGTGCCCGACACGTCGACGAACTGGCCGACGACGAAGTGGTCGGCGGTCAGCTCGGCGCCGACCGGAATCAACGCGTCGTCGCTGACGCGGAACTCGACCAGCTTCTGCTTCGGCTCGACCTTGGCAACGGCGAAATGGCCGCGCTGCGCCTTCGAGACGTTCTTGACCTTGGCACGGCCCGTCCCGAGCTGCACGGCGACATAGCCGTTCTTGTCCTTCGTGCGGTGCGCGACAACCTGGCAGTTGTCGAGCTTCAGCACGGTGACCGGGATGTGCTCGCCGGCATCGGTGAAGATGCGGGTCATCCCGACTTTCTGTGCAATCACACCGGAACGCATCGGTGCATACCTTCCTTTGGGGTCATGTCCATCCGGGGGCACCGGAAACAGAGGACCCGTTTAATCGGATCAGAGCTTGATTTCGACGTCGACGCCGGCGGCGAGATCGAGCTTCATGAGGGCGTCGACCGTCTGCGGGGTCGGATCGACGATATCGAGAACCCGCTTGTGGGTCCGCATCTCGAACTGCTCGCGCGACTTCTTGTCGATGTGGGGCGAGCGGTTGACGGTGAACTTCTCGATCAGGGTCGGCAGCGGAATCGGGCCGCGGACCTGAGCGCCGGTGCGCTTGGCGGTCGAGACGATCTCGCGCGTCGACGCATCGAGGATACGATGGTCGAACGCCTTGAGGCGGATCCGGATATTCTGACCGTTCATGGTCGTGTTATCTCCGTGACGTGAAAAGACGAAAGCCCCGAAGGGCTTCCGCCCTCAGATCAGCCGTTACGCGATGATCGAAGCGACGACGCCTGCGCCGACGGTGCGTCCGCCTTCGCGGATGGCGAAGCGCAGCTTCTCTTCCATCGCGATCGGGACGATCAGGTGGACTTCCATGGTGATGTTGTCACCAGGCATCACCATCTCGGTGCCCTCGGGCAGGTGCACCACGCCGGTCACGTCCGTCGTGCGGAAGTAGAACTGCGGGCGGTAGTTGGTGAAGAACGGGGTGTGGCGCCCGCCCTCCTCCTTGGTCAGGATGTAGGCCTCGGCCTTGAACTTCGTGTGCGGCTTCACCGAGCCCGGCTTGCACAGGATCTGGCCGCGCTCGACGTCCTCGCGCTTGGTGCCGCGCAGCAGCGCGCCGATGTTGTCGCCCGCCTGGCCCTGGTCAAGCAGCTTGCGGAACATCTCGACGCCGGTCACCGTCGTCTTCACCGTGTCCTTCAGCCCGACGATCTCGATTTCCTCGCCGACCTTGACGATGCCGCGCTCGACGCGGCCGGTCACAACCGTGCCGCGGCCCGAGATCGAGAACACGTCCTCGACCGGCATCAGGAACGGCTGGTCGATCGGGCGCTCAGGCTGCGGGATGTAGTCGTCGACCGTCTTCATCAGCGCGATCACCGCGTCATGGCCGATCTCAGGGGTGACGCCGTCCAGCGCCGCCTTGGCCGAGCCCTTGGTGATCGGGATGTCGTCGCCCGGGAAGTCGTACTTCGACAGAAGCTCGCGGATCTCCATCTCGACCAGCTCGAGCAGCTCGGCGTCGTCGACCAGATCCACCTTGTTCATGAACACCACCAGCGCGGGAACGCCGACCTGGCGCGCCAGCAGGATGTGCTCGCGGGTCTGCGGCATCGGGCCGTCGGCAGCCGACACAACCAGGATCGCGCCGTCCATCTGCGCCGCGCCCGTGATCATGTTCTTCACATAGTCGGCGTGCCCGGGGCAGTCGACGTGCGCATAGTGACGAGCCGGCGTCTCGTACTCGACGTGAGCCGTCGAGATCGTGATGCCGCGCGCCTTCTCCTCGGGCGCCTTGTCGATCTGGTCATACGCCGTGAACGACGCGCCGCCAGACTCGGCCAGAACCTTCGTGATCGCAGCCGTCAACGACGTCTTGCCATGGTCGACGTGACCAATCGTTCCAATGTTGCAGTGCGGCTTCGTCCGAGCAAACTTCTCTTTGGCCATGTCAGCCTCCGTCAGATCTTCTCAAGTGTTCCGTGTAATGCGTTGTTCGATCAGGCGTATTTGGCCTGAACCTCGGCAGCCACCGCGGACGGCACCTGCTCGTAATGGTCGAACTGCATCGTGTAGTTGGCGCGGCCCTGGCTGAACGAACGCAGCTGGTTCACATAGCCGAACATGTTCGCCAGCGGCACCATCGCGTTGATGACGACCGCGTTGCCGCGCATGTCCTGGCCCTGGATCTGGCCGCGCCGGGAGTTCAGGTCACCGATGACCGAGCCGGTGTAGTCTTCAGGCGTCACCACCTCGACCTTCATGATCGGCTCGAGCAGGACCGAGCCGCCCTTCTGCAGGCCTTCGCGCAGCGCAGCGCGAGAGGCGATTTCGAAGGCCAGGGCCGAGGAGTCGACTTCGTGGAAGGCACCGTCGATCAGCGTGACCTTGACGTCGACGACCGGGAAGCCGGCGAGCACGCCGGAGCCGATGACCGAGTTGAGGCCCTTCTCGACGCCGGGAATGTACTCCTTCGGCACCGCGCCGCCGACGACCTTCGACTCGAACTCGAAGCCCTTGCCGGTCTCGTTCGGCTCGATGACGAGCTTGACGCGGGCGAACTGGCCCGTGCCGCCGGTCTGCTTCTTGTGGGTGTAGTCGATCTCGGCCTTCTTGGTCAGCGTCTCGCGATACGCAACCTGCGGCGCGCCGATATTGGCGTCGACCTTGTAGGTCCGGCGCAGGATGTCGACCTTGATGTCGAGATGCAGCTCGCCCATGCCCTTGAGAATGGTCTGGCCGCTTTCCTGGTCGGTCGAGACGCGGAAGGACGGATCCTCGTTCGCGAGCTTCGACAGGGCGAGGCCCAGCTTCTCCTGGTCGGCCTTGGACTTCGGCTCGATCGCGATCGTGATGACCGGCTCGGGGAACTCCATGCGCTCGAGGATCACGGCGTGGGCCGGATCGCACAGCGTGTCGCCGGTGCGGACGTCCTTGAGGCCGGCCAGGGCGACGATGTCGCCGGCGAAAGCCTCCTTGATGTCCTCGCGGTTGTTCGCGTGCATCAGCAGCATGCGGCCGACACGCTCTTTCTTGTCGCGCGTCGAGTTGATGACGCCCTGGCCGGCCTCGACCTTGCCGGAATAGACGCGGCAGAAGGTGATGGTGCCGACGAAGGGGTCGTCCATGATCTTGAAGGCGAGCATGGCGAAGGGATCCTCGTCCGTCGGGTGACGAACGGTCTCTTCTTCAGTCTTGAAGTCGATGCCCTTGATGTCGCCGCGATCGACCGGCGACGGCAGGAAGTCGACGACGGCGTCGAGCAGCGGCTGAACGCCCTTGTTCTTGAAGGCCGAGCCGCAAAGAACCGGGTGGAAGGCGCGGCGCTGCACGGCGGTCCGCACCAGGCGGCGCAGCGTGGCAGCATCGGGCTCGGTCCCGTCGAGATAGGCTTCCATCGCCGCATCGTCCATCTCGACGGCGGCTTCGACCAGCTTCGAGCGATACTCGACAGCCTTGTCGGCGAGATCGGCGGGGATCTCCTGCTCTTCGAACGAAGCGCCGAGCGCCTCGCCGTTCCAGACGATCGCCTTCATCTTGATGAGGTCGATGACGCCGGCGAAATTCGACTCCGAACCGATCGGAAGCTGCAGGCAGACGGGCTTGCCGGCGACGCGGTCGATGATGTCCTGGACGCAGCGATAGAAATCGGCGCCGATCTTGTCCATCTTGTTGACGAAGACGACGCGCGGGACGTCGTACTTGTCGGCCTGGCGCCAAACCGTCTCGGTCTGGGGCTCGACGCCCTGGTTGCCGTCGAGCACGCAGACGGCGCCGTCGAGCACGCGCAGCGAACGCTCGACCTCGATGGTGAAGTCGACGTGGCCGGGGGTGTCGATGATGTTCAGGCGGTGATCCCGCCACAGGCAGGTCGTCGCGGCGGAGGTGATCGTGATGCCACGCTCCTGCTCCTGCGTCATCCAGTCCATGGTGGCGGCGCCGTCATGGACTTCGCCGATCTTGTGGCTCTTGCCGGTGTAGAACAGGATGCGCTCGGTCGTCGTCGTCTTGCCGGCATCAATGTGGGCCATGATGCCGAAGTTACGATAGCGATCGATGGGATGAGAACGGGGCATGGAGATGCTCTGTCTTTCCGGGTCCGAACGGACGAATTACCAGCGGTAGTGCGAGAAGGCGCGGTTGGCTTCCGCCATCCGGTGCGTGTCTTCGCGCTTCTTGACGGCGTTGCCACGGTTGTTGGCAGCATCCATCAGCTCGGCCGAAAGGCGCTCGACCATGGTGCGGTCGTTGCGGCCGCGGGCGGCGGCGATGAGCCAGCGGATGGCGAGCGCCTGGCGGCGCTCGGTGCGAACCTCGACCGGGACCTGATAGGTCGCGCCGCCGACGCGGCGGGAACGGACCTCGATCGCCGGGGCGACGTTCTCGAGCGCGGTCTTGAAGACGGCGAGCGGATCGCTCTTCAGCTTGCCTTCGATGATCTCGAAGGCGCCGTAGACGATGCCTTCGGCAGTCGACTTCTTGCCCTCGTACATGACCGAGTTCATGAACTTGGTCACGATCACGTCGCCGAACTTGGCGTCCGGGATGATCTCGCGCTTTTCGGCACTGTGGCGGCGGGACATCGTCTAGTCTCCGGTCAAATCTCAAAAGCTGCGAACCGGCTGAGGCATCTTGCCCCGCCGGTCGGGCAGGAAAATTACTTCGGACGCTTGGCGCCGTACTTCGAACGGCGCTGCTTGCGGTTCTTGACGCCCTGCGTGTCGAGCACGCCGCGCAGGATGTGGTAGCGCACGCCGGGAAGGTCCTTGACGCGACCGCCACGGATCATGACGACCGAGTGCTCCTGAAGGTTGTGGCCTTCACCCGGAATGTAGCCGATGACCTCGAAGCCGTTGGTCAGGCGCACCTTGGCGACCTTGCGGAGCGCCGAGTTCGGCTTCTTCGGGGTCGTCGTATAGACACGCGTGCAGACGCCGCGCTTCTGCGGGCAATTCTCGAGCGCCGGAGCAGTGTTACGCGCCTTGACCGGCGAACGCGGCTTGCGGATCAGCTGGCTGATTGTCGGCATTTAAGGCCTCTCGCTCCCTTGAGCGCTAGATGAATTTCGTGTCCATTCCGGCGCCGCAAGAGGCCATGACCAAACGAAGCCGCGCCATCGGCGCCCATTTACGGGGCCTCAGGCGCGTTCGCCATGCAGAGGAACACGGAACGAGCCCGCATTCATGCGTCCTGCCATGTCGTCGTTAGACGCTGGAATTCCGATGGAGTTTCGGTCGCGAACCTCGCTTGCAACAAAGGCAAGCGACAAACGTGTCCGACAGCCATCGACAGTGGCGCGCTTATGACTCAGGTAAGGATTCGCGTCAACCCCGGATTTGCCCCTTTGGGCCCGTGGCGTTCAGCTTATTCGGCAGGCTGACCGGCGAAGCAGTCTCTAGACTAAAAGTGAGAGACGGATTCAGCCTCAATCGTCGTCATCTTCGGCACTCGCCCGCATCTGGTCGTTCCAGAGCTTGCGATAGAGGCCGGAGCGCTTGCGCATCAGCGTCGCGTGGTCGCCGCGCTGCACGACGCGGCCGGCGTCCATCACGATGATCTCGTCCATATCCGCGACAGAGGTCAGCCGGTGCGTCACGAACAGCAGGCTGCGGCCGCGGCCGATCTTCTTCAGCGTGCGGTTGATCGCGGCCTCGGTGGTCTGGTCGAGCGCCGAGGTCGCCTCGTCAAGGAGCAGGATCGCCGGGTCGCGCAGCAAGGCGCGGGCAATGGCGATACGCTGACGCTGTCCGCCTGACAGGGTCTCGCCGCGCTCGCCGACGATGGTGTCGTAGCCATCCGGCAGGCTGATGATGAACTTATGGATCTCGGCCTTCTTGGCGGCGGCCTCGACCTCGGCGTCGGACGCGTCCAATGAACCGAGCCGGATGTTCTCGCGCAGCGAGGTGTTGAACAGGACATTGTCCTGGAACACCACCGCCATCTGGGCCCGCAGCGAATCGCGGGTGACGCTGGCGATATCGACGCCGTCGATCGTCACCTTGCCGCGCTGCGGATCATGGAAGCGCAGGAGCAGGCTGAGCAGCGTGCTCTTGCCCGCCCCGCTCGGCCCGACGATGGCGACGCGCGAGCCGGCAGGGATCGCAAGGTCGAGGCCGTCGATCTGGGCGCCCTCCCCGCCATAGGAGAATCGCACGCCCTGGAAACCGATCTCGTGCGCGATGCGCGGGCACTCGATCGCGTTGGGCCGGTCGGAGACCCGGATCGGCTCGTCGAGGATGTCGCGCATGTGCCTGACGGCGCCGGATGCGTCGATCACCACCGGGATGTATTGGGTCAGGTGGTTGAGGTTGTAGGTGATCTCCCAGAACACCGCCTCGAAGGCGACGAAGGTTCCCACCGTGATCACGTCGTTGAAGGTGAGATAGGCGCCGATCGCCAGCACGATCAGGTGCAGCCAGAGCACCACGATGGTGATCGAGCGTTCGACCATGGTGTTGAGGAAGGTCGAGCGGCTTTGAGCCGCCCGCAGCACGCTGTTGCGCTGGCCGAACCAGCGCTGCGAGATGCCAATGAGGCCGAAGGCCTTCACCACCGGCTGGGCGCCGATATTCTCCTGGACGACGCCGAGCTCGCCCGCCTGCGCCCGCTTGACCTCGTAGCTGGCGGCGACCGCCTTCGGCGTGAGGAGCCGCGGCCCGATCAGCGCGATCGGGATGATCAGCAGCGCCAGCAGGCCGAGCTCGGTGTTCAGGTAGATCAGCAGGGCGATGCCGGCCAGCAGCTCCAGCAGCGGCAGCGCGCCCCAATTGGCGAAATGGATGACCGACTCTTCATAGGTGGTCATGTCATTGGAGAAGCGCGACAGGATCTCGCCGCGGCGATGCCGCTCGTAGAAGCTCAGCGGCAGCTTCTGGATATGTTCGAACAGCGAGCGGCGCACATCGGTGGTGATCGCCGCCGTCACCTTCGCGTCGATCCATTCGTACCAGATCGCCACCACCGAGGTGACGATGCCGGCGATGCCGAGCACGCTGAGGATGAAGATCAGCTCGCTGCGATCCTTGTCCTCGAACACCTCGTCCAGGAGGTATTTGAGCGAGAGCGGCATCAGCACGTTGAAGGCCATCTCGACCAGGAGGCCGAGCCCGACCAGGGCGATGCCGAGCCGGTGCGGGCCGAGATGCGGCCAGGTGAAGGAGAGGACGCCCCTCAGCGCCCCCGCGGCTTCGCCGGCGGTGTAGACGATCGGGCCGTCATGGTCCTCGTCGTCCTCCTCCTCATCGTCCTCGTCGTCTTCGTCCTCATCGTCATCTGCCGCTGCCGCGCCGGACAGCGCGCGCCGCTTCGGCTCCTCGGGCGGGCGCGCCGCCGGCCGCTTCGCCGCGCCGGTGGCCTTCGTCGCGGGATCGGGCGCGGCACCATTCTCGCCCGTGCCCGGCTTGACCTCGTCGTCGCTCACTGATCGCCGGCGGGGCTGGATCAGCGCCCGCCGCTCCCTCTCGGATCGGATTGGCTCAGGCGCTATCGGGCGCGATTCGGTTGAAGAAGCAGTAGCGCAGGCTTTCCGCATCCTCGTACCAGCGGCCGGGGCCTTTGCCGGCGGCGAGCGTGCGCTCCCAGAGCGCGTCGAGCATCTCCTGGCTCTGGACCGCCATGTCGAAATCCTCGTCGAAGAACAGCTCCGACCACTCCCACCAGGTCGCGAGCTTCTTCACGCCGCGCAACAGGTCGTACATGTCGCAGACCTCCGACGTGAGGTCGGCCGTCACCGAGCCGAAATAGACACCGCGCCTGGCCACCCGATGCAGCTCGCCGAGCGCATCCTTGACGCCGCGCGTGCCGAGATGGGCAAGGCAGCTCTCATAGATGATGTCGAAGGAACCGTCCTCGAAGGGTAGGTCCGCGACCGTGCCGAACAGATTGTACTGCGCAAGATGCGCCGGCGTGCGGCCATGGATGTAGCGGTTGTTCTCGATCCCCCAGGCGTCGATGCCGAGCTCGCGCAGCGCGCCGACGAGTTCGCCCGAGGCAGAGCCCGCGACCAGCAGCTTGAAACCCGGCTTCGGCTGCCAGACCATGTCGATCAGGTCGCGGATATAGCCGGGATCGCTGAAGCGGCTCCAGACCTCGCCGTAAGGGCCAGCGCCGCGATAGGCGTCGAAATAGCCGCGGTCGATGCGCAGCGACGGCTCGGGCACGACGATGCCGCTCACCTCGCCAGCACTCTTGGCGAGCCCGGTCGCGTAGCGCTGGCGCATCACCTTGCCCAGCATCAGGTCGCTGGCGATGTCGGCGGAATCGAGCACGCCGTTCAACGTCGAGTCGAACAGGTAGTCGCCGACGACGATCAGCCCGTCATGCTCCTTCGGCTCCGGCATGTGGTTCGTCACCACGTCGCGCACTGGGACGCCGCCCGGAATGGCGTTCACCGAGGCCATCCAGCGATGCACCTTCGCCTCGATCAGATGCGGGAAGGGATCGCCCAGCGAGGCCGGCAGCGATTTCAGCGCCGCCTTGATCAGCGCCTCGTCGTCGAGATTGGCATAGGACAGCGCGTCGATGCCGGCGATCAGCCAGTTGAGCACGCCGTGGCGGCCGACATCGTGCCGGGCGCCCTCGATATAGACGCAGCAGCCGCCGAAGCTCTCCGACATGAACCAGGCGCCCTCGATCTGGCCCTCCCAGAACGGCTTGTCGAACAGCGCGGCGACGCGCAGGTAATGCGCCGGCCGGTCAAAATGGGCGAGATGGCGGCTCATGCCCTGGCGCAACCGGCCTTCGCCGAAATCGATGGTACCGAGCCAGTTGTGCGGCAGGCACATCAGCACGAAGTCGAATTCGCGCGTCTCCGGCCCCTTCCCGTTCATCATGTCGAGCCGGTAGCGGCCGCCATCCGCCTTGCCGACACGAAGGACGCGATGGTTCAGGAAGACCTCGGCGTCGAGATTGGCGCTCAAGCCCTCGACCAGTTGCTCATTGCCGTTCTGGATCGAATAGACGTCGATATAGCCGTCTACATCCATCAGATAGTTCTTCAGCGCGTTGAGGCCATTGCTGATGTGCCCTTCGGAGGCGATGTCGGAGCGTGCCATCGCCCGGAGGAAGCGCCGCGCCACGGGATCGGCCACCTCCTGCTCGAGCACCTCGTCGGCGCTCATGAACATCCAGGGATGGTTGTTGTCGTGCTTGCCGGCGCCCTCGTAATAGGCCTGTTGCGACATCAAATCAGCGCAGCGCGCCCGGAACGCCAGGATGGCGTCAGCGGTCGCATCGCCATAGCGCCGGCGCATGCCCTCGACGCCGTCGACCAGCTTGCCGTCGAGGTGGAGAGCCTGCGAATCCATCGGGATGGTCTGAAAGCCGAAGCCTTCGATAAGCTCGCGCAACGGGTCGTGGCCGAGCTGGGAATAGCCGTAGATCTCGGCGACCCCGGCCTCGTAGAGGGCCGGCGCGTTGTCGAAGCGGCGCGTGACGATCTTGCCGCCGAGCCGCTCGGACGCCTCGAACAGTGTCACCCGGCACAAGCCCTGCATCTTCTTGCGGACCTGCCAGGCCGTCATCAGCCCGCCGGGACCACCCCCGACAATCGCAACTTCCAGCATCTGCCAGCCCTGCCCCAGCGTCTCGCGCTTCGCGCCGTATTGTGAGACCTATAGCGCCACGGAGTTGCCATAATTTTACTGCCGCGACCATGCCTCTGTTTCGCTGTGAGCCGATCTCGCCACATCTTTCCGAAAAGTAATGGGTGCGCGTGCCGGCTGAGCACCCGTGCAGAAGAGCCCCGCGCCCGCTGGCAGGTCGCCTGAAGGCTTTAACGCACCACCATCCGCGCCAGCAGCGCCGTGAGCTCGCTCTGCCGGGTGGTGCCGGTTTTCTGGAAGACGCGCTTCAGCGTGGTCCGCGCGGTGGCCTCGGTGATGCCGAGCTGCTCCCCGGCCTCGCGCGGCGGGCGGCCGGCGCCGACCAGCGCCGCGAGCCGCGCCTCGGCCAAAGTCAGGCCGAACAGATCGCGCACCAGGGCAGGGTCGGCCGGCGCATCAGCCTTGGAACTGGTCACCACCGCGATGGCGACGGCCTCAGCCAGCAGTGTTTCGACGGGGCCGCCACCGGCAGGCCGCACCGGCAGGATGTGGACAGCGAGGAAGCCGTCGCGCTGGGGGTGCGGCACGAGCACGGGCTGCGGCGGACCGCTGCGCGCCACCGCGTCGCCGAACGCCGCCTCCGCGATCCGTGCCTGCAAGGCCTCGCGCGCCGTCTCGCTCCGTGCCGTCAGCCGGCCATGAGCGACGACCAGCCCGTCCCCGAGCAGCGCCTGCCCGGCGGGATTGGCGAACAGCATGCGGGCATCGCCGGCGAGCAGGAAAACGCCGACGCCGACCCGCGCCAGCGCATCCGACAGGGCCCATTGCGAGGCTTCGGCATTGATCAGGCGGATGCCGAGCCGCAAGGCATTCTCGACATGGCGGCCGATCCGGCTCAGCCTGTCGAGTTCCTCCTCCGTCCAGGCCTGCTTCTGGTCCGAACGCTGGATCGACAGGGCGACGGAGACGCGCGGATCGGGCGAGATGCCGACGCCGCCGAACCAACCGAGGCCATGGCCGCGCAGGAACTGCGTGTAAAACGGCAGGGTCCGCATCTCTTCGGGCGATGCGATGTCGCGATCGGTCACAGCGTCATGACGCGCGATGGCGCCGCGCTCGATCGAGCGCGAGAACCGGACGTCTTGCCGCCACCATTCGCCAACTTCGTAGTCTCGCTGTGCCGCCTCGAGGCGAGGCGAGCAGATCGAGCCGAAACCGCCATCCTCCCGCTGATAGATCATGATGGCGCCGACATCTCCGAAGCTGTCGGCGATCTCCTGCAGAGCCTGCGGCCAGCGCTCGGGGACGGCGGCTGCATCGTAGATCGCCTCGACCGCGGCGACGAAACCATCGCGCGGCGGAGGCACTGCGTCGCGCAGAATGATATCCCCGCTCATGGCGTCCGCTCACCAGAGCCCGGCAGGTCGCTCGTCACGCCGGCACCGCGCAGCAGGCCGATCAGGTCGGCCTGGCGATGCAGGCCGGTCTTGGCCATGACGCGCTTCAAGGTCGAGCGCGCAGTCTCCTCCATCACGCCGAGGGCCGCTGCCGCCTCTCGCGGGCGATGCCCGGCGGCGATCAGCGCGGCGAGCCTGGCCTCGGCCGGCGTCAGGTCGAACAGCCCCTGCACGACATCGGCGGTCGGCACGTCCTTCACCACCACCGGCGTCACGACGAGGATGCTCGCGGCACGCGAGAAGATGTCGTGGGCGGCGCCGCGGATCGGCGTCAGGTGCAGGATCAGGGGCGGCTGGCTCTCGCGGCGCGCGACCGGGATCGACCGCACCGTCGCTCTGGCAATCTGTCCCCTCGCCTGCAGGGCCGCCGCGAGCAGGCCGTCCGCTGCGGCATCGACAAGCCCCAGGCGCGACGGGCGGTCGACGGCGACCGACGGGATCAGCGCCTCGAAGCGGGGATTGAGCGCGAGCGCCCGCCCGTCGCGATCGAGGACCGCAGCCGGCAATCCGATCGCCTCCAGCGCCCGGGCCGCGCCCTGCGCTCGCTCGAATTCGAGCCGGGCCGAGAGCAGCATGGCCCGTGCCAGGTGCGGCCGCATCAGGTCGAAACGCGCGATCAGCTTGTCCTCGACATGTCCCTCCTCCCGCTCGCGCTCGGCATGCAGGATAAAGGCCTCGCCGGTCGGCGACGCGATCGAGGTCGCGACCCCGATCCCCAGGCCCTGCGGCAGCAAGAAATCGCGATAGACCGGCTCGTTCGCCATCTCGCCTTCCGAGAAGATGTCGATGTCGCGCAGGAAGCCGGCATGGCGGCGCTCGAGCAGGCGCCGCGTCCGCTCATTGCCGGGAAAGTTATTGAAATGCGTCGCGACGACCTGATCGAACTCGGCCGTCGAGGAAATCCAGCGACTGGAGCTCGGCGTCACCGCGACCAGCACTGCGCCGGCGCCACGCGCGATCTCCTGGAAACGCCGCAGAACCTGCGGCCATAGTTCCGGCACCACCGCCGCTTCGTAGAGACTGTCGAGAAACTTTTCGTCCATAGCCCCGGTCGCACCCAGGCATGGTCCGCAGAACGGGGCTTCCATTCGCCGACCATGCCTCCGCATGGCGTGACAGCATGCCCTTCGTCGCTCGGCCGCTTCCAGCCGCACAAAGAAAGACACCCTGGCGCATCGCTGCCCCCCGACAGGTTTCGCAACGTAAGCTTAGCCCAATTGTACTAGAAAAGGTCAAGAGTGCTGAAACGAGAACGGCCGCCCGAAGGCGGCCGTTCCACAAAGTCAGCAAGTTCGCCGGTATTACTCGGCTGCAGGCAGCACCGCCGCAGCGGCAGCCGCGGCCTTGGCCGCAGCATCCGCCTTCTGGCCGACGATGAGATCGTCGCGACGCGTCGCCACCTGCTTGATGCGGGCAACCTGCGCGCCGGTGCCGGCCGGGATCAGCGAGCCGACGATGACGTTCTCCTTGAGGCCTTCCAGCATGTCCATCTTGCCGTTGACCGCCGCCTCAGTGAGGACGCGGGTCGTCTCCTGGAAGGAGGCGGCCGAGATGAACGAGCGGGTCTGCAGCGAGGCCTTGGTGATGCCGAGCAGGACCGGAACGCCGGAGGCCGGCTTCTTGCCTTCTTCGCGCAGCTTGGCGTTGACCTCTTCCAGCTCGATCCGGTCGACCTGGTCGCCGGTGAGAATGTCGCTATCGCCGGATTCGGTGATCTCGACCTTCTGCAGCATCTGCCGGACGATGACCTCGATGTGCTTGTCGTTGATGGTCACGCCCTGGAGGCGATAGACCTCCTGGATCTCGTTGACCAGGTAAGCGGCCAGTTCCTCGACGCCCTTGATCGCCAGGATGTCGTGCGGCGCCGGGTTGCCGTCGAGGATGTAGTCCCCGATCTCGACGACGTCGCCATCCTGCAGGTGGATGTGCTTGCCCTTCGGGATCAGGTACTCGACGCCATCGGTGCCGTCATGCGGAGTCAGCGTGACGCGACGCTTGTTCTTGTAGTCGCGCCCGAAGCCGATGACGCCGGCCTTCTCGGCGATGATCGCGGCATCCTTCGGACGCCGCGCCTCGAAGAGCTCGGCGACGCGCGGCAGACCGCCGGTGATGTCGCGGGTCTTGGCCGAGTCGGTCGAGACACGCGCCAGCACGTCGCCGGCCTTCACCGACGAGCCCGGCTCCACCGAGATGATGCCATCGACGGGCAGGATGTAGCGCGCCTCGCCGCCGCGGGGCAGCTTGGCGATCTTGCCGTCCGGTCCGTTCAGCGTCATCGCCGGACGCAGGTCCGACGTCCGGGCGGAACCGCGCCAGTCGATCACGAGACGCTTGCTGATGCCGGTCGCCTCGTCGGTCGTCTCCGTCATCGACATGCCGTCGACCAGGTCCTCGTAGCCGACCTTGCCGTCGACTTCCGCCAGGATCGGGCGGGAATAGGGGTCCCACTCGATCAGGCGCTGGCCGCGCTTGACCTTGTCGCCCTCATCGACGCGCAGCTTCGAGCCGAACTGGACGCGGTGCACCGCGCGCTCGGCGCCGTCCGGGCCGGTGATGACGATGGCGAGGTTGCGCGCCATCGCGATCAGATCGCCATCCGAGTTCCGCGCGACGTTGCGGTTGCGGATCTTGACCGTGCCCTCGAAGTTCGACTCGACGAAGGACTGGTCGGCGATCGTGGCCGCGCCGCCGATGTGGAAGGTACGCATGGTGAGCTGCGTGCCCGGCTCGCCGATCGACTGCGCCGCGATGACGCCGACGGCCTCACCCATGTTGACGGGCGTGCCGCGGGCGAGATCGCGCCCATAGCAGGTCGCGCAGACGCCGTTCTTGGTCTCGCAGGTCAAGACCGAGCGGATCTTCACCTCCTGGACGCCGGCGGCGTTAATCTTGGCGATGTGGCTTTCCTCGATCACCGCGCCCTTGGCGACCAGGACGTTGCCGTCGAGATCGACCACGTCCTCGGCCGCCGAACGGCCCAGGATGCGCATGCCGAGCGAGGCCACGACCTGGCCGGCATCGACGATGGCGCGCATCTTGATGCCGTTATCCGAGCCGCAATCCACCTCGGAGATGATCGCGTCCTGCGCCACGTCGACGAGACGACGGGTCAGGTAACCCGAGTTCGCCGTCTTGAGCGCCGTGTCGGCGAGGCCCTTGCGGGCGCCGTGCGTCGAGTTGAAGTACTCGAGAACGTCGAGGCCTTCCTTGAAGTTCGAGATGATCGGCGACTCGATGATCTCGCCCGACGGCTTGGCCATCAGGCCGCGCATGGCGGCGAGCTGGCGCATCTGCGCCGGCGAACCGCGGGCGCCCGAGTGGCTCATCATGTAGATCGAGTTGATCGGCTTGTCGCGACCGGCATCGTCCTTCTTCACGGTCGAGATGCGGGCCATCATCTCCTGGGCGAGCTTGTCGGAGCACTTCGCCCAGGCGTCGACGACCTTGTTGTACTTCTCGCCCTGGGTGATCAGGCCGTCCTGGTACTGCTGCTCGTAGTCCTTGGCGAGCACGCGGGTCGCATCGACGATCTCCCACTTGTTCTCGGGGATCACCATGTCGTCCTTGCCGAACGAGATGCCGGCCTTGAACGCGTGCTTGAAGCCGAGGCCCATGACGCGATCGCAGAAGATCACCGATTCCTTCTGACCGCAGCCGCGATAGACGGCGTCGATCATGTTGGAGATCTCCTTCTTGGTCATCAGCTTGTTGACGACGTCGAAGGTCATGGCCGGATGCTCGGGCAGCGCGGTCGAGAGAATGACGCGGCCCGGCGTGGTGTCGTAGATCTTTGTATAGGACTGGCCGTCACGGCCGACGCCGGTCCAGCGATACTTGATCTTCGAATGCAGCGTGACGACCTTCTCGTGCAGCGCGTATTCGAGCTCGCCGAAATCGCCGAAGATCTTGCCCTGGCCCGGCTCGCCATCCGAGATGATCGAGAGGTAGTACAGCCCGAGCACGATGTCCTGCGACGGCACGATGATCGGCATGCCGTTCGCCGGGTGCAGGATGTTGTTGGTCGACATCATCAGGACGCGCGCTTCCAGCTGCGCTTCCAGCGACAGCGGGACGTGCACGGCCATCTGGTCGCCGTCGAAGTCGGCGTTGAACGCGGCGCAGACCAGCGGGTGCAGCTGGATCGCCTTGCCCTCGATCAGAACCGGCTCGAAGGCCTGGATGCCGAGGCGGTGGAGCGTCGGTGCGCGGTTCAGCAGCACCGGATGCTCGCGGATGACCTCGTCCAGGATGTCCCAGACCTCGGGCTTCTCCTTCTCGACCAGCTTCTTGGCCTGCTTGACCGTGGTCGAGTAGCCCTTGGCGTCGAGGCGCGCATAGATGAACGGCTTGAACAGCTCGAGCGCCATCTTCTTCGGCAGGCCGCACTGGTGCAGCTTCATCTCCGGGCCGACGACGATGACCGAGCGGCCGGAATAGTCGACGCGCTTGCCGAGCAGGTTCTGCCGGAACCGGCCCTGCTTGCCCTTCAGCATGTCGGCGAGCGACTTCAGCGGGCGTTTGTTGGCGCCGGTGATGACGCGGCCGCGGCGGCCGTTGTCGAACAGCGCGTCGACCGACTCCTGCAGCATCCGCTTCTCGTTGCGGATGATGATGTCGGGCGCGCGCAGCTCGATCAGCCGCTTCAGGCGGTTGTTGCGGTTGATGACGCGGCGATAGAGATCGTTCAGGTCCGAGGTCGCGAAGCGGCCGCCGTCGAGCGGCACGAGCGGACGCAGATCGGGCGGGATGACCGGGATCACGGTCATCACCATCCATTCCGGCTTGTTGCCCGACTCCTGGAAGGCCTCGATGATCTTGAGGCGCTTCATCAGCTTCTTCGGCTTGAGCTCCGACGTCGTCGTCGCGATCTCATGCTTCAGATCGGCGTTGATCTGGTCGAGATCGAGCGCGCGCAGCATCTCGCGGATCGCTTCCGCGCCGATCATCGCCGTGAAGGTGTCGGCGCCGTACTCTTCCTGAGCGCGGACATACTCTTCTTCGGTCAGCAGCTGACGGTCCTTGAGCGGGGTCAGGCCCGGCTCCAGGACGACGTAGGATTCGAAGTAGAGGATGCGCTCGAGGTCCTTGAGCGGCATATCCATCAGCAGGCCGATGCGCGAGGGCAGCGACTTCAGGAACCAGATATGCGCGACCGGGGCGGCGAGCTCGATATGGCCCATGCGCTCGCGCCGGACCCGTGCCAGCGTCACCTCGACGCCGCACTTCTCGCAGATCACGCCCTTAAACTTCATGCGCTTGTACTTGCCGCACAGGCATTCGTAGTCCTTGATCGGCCCGAAGATGCGGGCGCAGAACAGACCGTCGCGCTCCGGCTTGAACGTGCGGTAGTTGATCGTCTCGGGCTTCTTGATCTCGCCGAACGACCAGGATGCGATCTTCTCAGGGCTCGCGATCGAGATCTTGATCGCGTCGAACGCCTGCTGCACCGGCTGCTGGCCGAAAAGGTTCATGACCTCTTGCTTCATAGCCTGTCTCCTCTGGCCGGTGGGGTTTTAGGGAAAACCGCCCTGCCCGGCCTTTGATCCATCGGCCGGCGGCGCCACTGCCGCCGGCATGAGTAACGAACGCCGTCGCGCCCTTGCGGGCGTGACGCCTTACTCGGCTGCCTCGGCGGGCACGTCGCCCTGCTTCGGCTTGGTGTTGATCAGCTCGACGTTGAGGCCGAGCGAGCGCATTTCCTTGACGAGCACGTTGAAGCTCTCGGGGATGCCCGCTTCGAAGTTGTCCTCGCCGCGCACGATCGACTCGTAGACCTTGGTACGGCCGGCGACGTCGTCCGACTTCACCGTCAGCATCTCCTGCAGCGTGTAGGCGGCGCCGTACGCTTCCAGCGCCCAGACCTCCATCTCACCGAAGCGCTGGCCGCCGAACTGGGCCTTGCCGCCGAGCGGCTGCTGGGTGACCAGCGAGTACGGGCCGATCGAGCGGGCGTGGATCTTGTCGTCCACCAGATGGTGCAGCTTCAGCATGTAGATGTAGCCCATCGTGACCTTGCGGTCGAAGGGCTCGCCGGTACGGCCGTCATAGAGCGTCGACTGACCGGACGAGTGCAGGCCCGCCTGCTCCAGCAGCCGCTCGATGTCGGACTCCTTGGCGCCGTTGAACACCGGGGTCGCGATCGGAACACCACGGCGCAGGTTCTGGCCCATCTCGATCAGCTCGGCGTCGTCCATCGAGGCGATGATCTCGTTGTCCTCGTAGACGGCGTCGAAGGAGGCGCGCAGGGCCTTGGAGTCGTGCGCCTTGCGATAGGCGTCGATCGCCTTGCCGATCTGCTTGCCGAGACCGGCGGCAGCCCAGCCCAGATGCGTCTCCAGGATCTGGCCGACGTTCATGCGCGAGGGCACGCCGAGCGGGTTCAGCACGATGTCGGCATGGGTGCCGTCCTCGAGGAACGGCATGTCCTCCGCCGGCACGATGCGCGAGACCACGCCCTTGTTGCCGTGGCGGCCCGCCATCTTGTCGCCGGGCTGGATCTTGCGCTTCACCGCGACGAAGACCTTGACCATCTTCATCACGCCCGGGGGCAGCTCGTCGCCGCGCTGCAGCTTCTCGACCTTGTCGAGGAAGCGCTGCTCGAGGCGCTTCTTCGACTCGTCGTACTGCTTCCGCATCGCCTCGATTTCGGTCATCAGGGCGTCGTCCGCCGTGGCGAACAGCCACCACTGCGAGCGCGGGAACTCGCTCATCACCTCACGGGTGATGACCGTGTCCTTCTTGAAGCCCTTCGGACCGGCGAGGCCGGTCTTGCCGGTCAGGATCTCGGCCAGACGCGCGAAGGTGTTGCGGTCCAGGATGGCCTGCTCGTCGTCGCGGTCCTTGGCGAGACGCTCGATCTCCTCGCGCTCGATCGCCTGGGCGCGCTCGTCCTTGTCGACGCCGTGGCGGTTGAATACGCGGACCTCGACGATCGTGCCCTGGACGCCCGGCGGCACGCGCAGCGAGGTATCGCGCACGTCCGAAGCCTTCTCGCCGAAGATGGCGCGCAGCAGCTTCTCTTCCGGGGTCATCGGGCTCTCGCCCTTCGGCGTGATCTTGCCGACGAGGATGTCGCCCGCCGCCACTTCCGCGCCGATGTAGACGATGCCGGCTTCGTCGAGGTTCTTCAGCGCCTCTTCCGACACGTTCGGAATGTCGCGCGTGATCTCCTCGGGACCCAGCTTGGTGTCGCGGGCCATGACCTCGAATTCCTCGATATGGATCGAGGTGAAGATGTCGTCCGAGACGATCTTCTCCGAGAGCAGGATCGAGTCCTCGAAGTTGTAGCCGTTCCACGGCATGAACGCGACGAGCACGTTGCGGCCGAGCGCGAGCTCGCCGAACTCCGTCGACGGGCCGTCGGCGACGATGTCACCCTTCTTGATGACGTCGCCGACGCGGACCAGCGGACGCTGCGTGATGCAGGTCGACTGGTTCGAGCGCTGGAACTTCTGCAGGCGGTAGATGTCGACGCCCGGCTTGGTCGGGTCCATCTCGTCCGAAGCGCGGATGACGATACGGGTCGCATCGACCTGGTCGACGATGCCGGCGCGGCGGGCCGCGATGGCGGCACCGGAGTCGCGGGCGACCGCGGCCTCCATGCCGGTGCCGACGAACGGCGCGTCGGCGCGAACCAGCGGCACCGCCTGGCGCTGCATGTTCGAGCCCATCAGCGCGCGGTTGGCGTCGTCGTTCTCGAGGAACGGGATCAGCGCCGCGGCGACCGAGACGACCTGCTTGGGCGAGACGTCCATGAAGTCGACCTTGTCGACCGGCACGACGATGACTTCGCCGGCGCGGCGGCAGACGATCAGGTCGTCAGTGAGACGGCCTTCCTCGTCGACGGCGGCGTTCGCCTGGGCGACGTTGTACTTCGCCTCTTCCATGGCCGAGAGATAGATGATCTCGTCGGTCTGCTTGCCGTCGCGGATGCGCCGGTACGGGCTCTCGATGAAGCCGTACTTGTTGACGCGCGCGAAGGTGGCGAGCGAGTTGATCAGGCCGATGTTCGGGCCTTCCGGCGTCTCGATCGGGCAGATGCGGCCGTAATGCGTGGTGTGGACGTCGCGCACCTCGAAGCCGGCGCGCTCGCGGGTCAGGCCGCCCGGGCCAAGCGCCGAGAGACGGCGCTTGTGGGTGACTTCCGAGAGCGGGTTGGTCTGGTCCATGAACTGCGAGAGCTGCGACGACCCGAAAAACTCGCGCACCGCGGCGGCCGCGGGCTTCGCGTTGATCAGGTCCTGCGGCATCACGGTGTCGATGTCGACCGAGGACATGCGCTCCTTGATGGCGCGCTCCATGCGCAGGAGGCCCAGGCGATACTGGTTCTCCATCAGCTCGCCGACCGAGCGCACGCGCCGGTTGCCGAGATGGTCGATGTCGTCGATCTCGCCCTTGCCGTCGCGCAGGTCGACCAGCGCCTTGACGACCGCGAAGATGTCCTCCTTGCGCAGGATGCGCACGGTGTCGGCGGCGTCGAGGTCGAGCCGCATGTTCATCTTGACGCGGCCGACGGCCGAGAGGTCGTAGCGCTCCGAGTCGAAGAACAGCGACTGGAACATGTTCTCGGCGGTCTCGAGCGTCGGCGGCTCGCCCGGGCGCATCACGCGGTAGATGTCGAACAGCGCTTCCTCGCGACGCGAGTTCTTGTCGACCTGGAGCGTGTTGCGGATGTAGGGACCGACCGTGATGTGGTCGATGTCCAGCACCGGAATCTCGGTGTAGCCCTTGTTGATCAGGTCGATCAGGTTGCCCTTGACCTCGCCGGTCTTCGGGTCGGCGGCCATGCTCAACTCTTCGCCGGCCTCGGCGTGAACTTCACCGGTGGTGGGGTCGACGAGATCCTCGGCCACGTACTGGCCGATGAGATCCTCGTTCGTCGCGCGCAGGAACTTGAGGCCCTTGTCGGCGAGCTGGCGGGCGGTGCGCGCGACCAGCTTCTTGCCGGCCTCGATCACGACTTCGCCGGTGTCGGCGTCGATCATGTCGACGCTCGCCTTGAAGCCCTTCATGCGCTCGGCGTCGTACGGGACGCGCCAGCCGTCCTTGTCGCGGACATACACGACGCGGTTGTAGAAGCGCTGGAGAATCTCCTCGCCGTCCATGCCGAGGGCGAACAGCAGCGAGGTGACCGGAATCTTACGCTTGCGGTCGATACGGGCGTAGACGATGTCCTTGGCGTCGAACTCGATGTCGAGCCAGGAGCCGCGATAGGGGATGATGCGGGCGGCGAACAGCAGCTTGCCCGAGGAATGGGTCTTGCCCTTGTCGTGATCGAAGAACACGCCCGGCGAGCGGTGCATCTGCGAGACGATGACGCGCTCTGTGCCGTTGACGATGAACGTGCCGTTGTCCGTCATGAGCGGCATCTCGCCCATGTAGACGTCCTGCTCCTTGATGTCCTTGACCGACTTCGCCTGGGTGTCCGGGTCGATATCGAACACGATCAGGCGCAGCGTCACCTTGAGCGGCGCCGAGAAGGTCATGCCGCGCTGGCGGCACTCGTCGACGTCGTATTTCGGCGGCTCGAAGGTGTACTTGACGAACTCCAGGAGCGAGGCGCCCGAGAAATCGCCGATCGGGAAAACCGACTTGAAGACAGACTGCAGGCCCTCGTCGCTGCGGCCGCCCTTGGGTTCCTCGACCATCAGGAACTGGTCGTAGGACGCCTTCTGAACCTCGATGAGGTTCGGCATCTCCGCCACTTCCTTGAGCTTGCCGAAGAACTTGCGGACGCGCCTGCGACCCTGGAGGGAAGTTACCATCATGTTCCTCGCAATCTCGGACGGCTCACCCGGTGGTCCGGGCCGCGGGCGGAACGGGCCGCCGGGTGAGCCGCTCGGCGCTTCATGCGCGCCGACATTCGAACTGGATCGACCTGCACCGTGGCAGGCCCTGCAAAGCGTCGTTCCGGTTACCGGAAACGACGCAACAGCCCCGGAGGCGGCGAGCCGCCCCGGGACTGTCCTTGTCGACTAGAGACGGACCGGCATCAGCCGGCCCGAGCTCACTTGAGCTCGACCTTGGCGCCGACGGCCTCGAGCTGCTTCTTGAGCTTCTCGGCCTCGTCCTTGGCGACGGCTTCCTTGACCGGCTTCGGAGCGGCCTCGACCAGGTCCTTGGCTTCCTTGAGGCCGAGGCCGGTGATGGCGCGGACTTCCTTGATCACCTCGATCTTCTTGTCGCCGGCGGCGGCAAGAACGACGGTGAACTCGGTCTGCTCCTCGACGGCGGCGGCGGCAGCGCCACCAGCGGCCGGGCCGGCGGAGACGGCGACGGCGGCGGCGGCGGAGACGCCCCACTTCTCTTCGAGCAACTTGGCGAGGTCAGCGGCCTCGAGAACGGTGAGCGACGAGAGTTCGTCGACGAGCTTGGCGAGATCGGCCATGGTTCAGGTTCCTGATGTAAGAGGTTCGAACGATTAAGGGTTGTCGGCTGCTCAGGCAGCGTCCTTGTCGGCATATGCCTGGAACACGCGCGCGAGCTTCGCAGCAGGCGCGGTCGAGAGCTGGGCGATCTTGGTCGCAGGGGCCTGCAGGAGGCCGAGCAACTTGGCGCGCAGTTCGTCGAGCGAGGGCATCGTGGCCAGAGCCTTGACACCATCGGGGTTCAGGGCGGTCGTGCCCATCGCGCCGCCGAGGATGACGAGCTTGTCGTTCTCCTTGGCGAATGCGACGGCGACCTTCGGCGCCGCGACCGGATCGCTGGAATAGGCGATCAGGGTGGGACCCGTCAGCAAGGGGCTGATGGACGCGACGTCGGTGCCTTCAAGAGCGATCTTGGCCAGCCGGTTCTTTGCGACCTTCACGGTGGCGCCATTGGCCTTCATCTCGCGACGAAGCTTCTGGAACTGGGCCACCGTCAAGCCCGCATAGTGGGCCACGACAACGACCGACGTCTTCGAGAAGACGTCGTTCAGCGTCGCGACGGCATCAGATTTTGCCGCTTTATCCACTGGGCTCTCTCCGGTAGGCGACAGGCTTTGAGACCCGCCGCCAGTTGCACGTGCCGCTCGCGAAAAGTGACCGGTTGACACCGACCCCTCACCGGAGCGACGCTCAGTGCCCTGTCCCCAGCCATGGCCGAAGCCGTGATCGGGCGAGATGGTTCGAACCTCGTTCGGCACCTTTCGGCGCCGGAAAAGCTCTTGCACCGTCTATGCAGGCCTCTTGGCGAAATTATGCCCCCTGGCCGGAGCCAAAGGCGCACCTGCAGTCTCAGACAGGACTGGATCCCTGGCCCTCGGAGATCGCTCCCCTCGGACCCGACACCCATTTTTCCGGTGGCGAACCACCGAAAAACGCGAAATGGACCTCCTCGTGCCAAGCACGCGGAAGCCCCGTCACTTATGGAAACACGCAGGAGGCTATAGACCCTCCCCCGGCTTCTGCCAAGTGGTAATCCCTGCGCCGAAGCGCAAGGTGGGGCTGCGGCCGCCCGAAGGCGGCCGCGGCGCGAGATCAGCCGCCGAGGACCGTGTTCGGCTCGATCTTGACGCCCGGACCCATGGTCGAGGAGATCGCGACGCGCTGGATATAGGTGCCCTTGGCGCCGGCCGGCTTCGCCTTCGAGACCGAATCGACGAACGCCTTGATGTTCTCGCCGAGCTTGTCGGCATCGAACGAGGCCTTGCCGACGGCGGCATGGACGATGCCCGCCTTCTCGACGCGGAACTCGACCGAGCCGCCCTTCGAGGCGGCGACGGCGGCGGTCAGGTCCATGGTGACCGTGCCGACGCGCGGGTTCGGCATCAGGCCGCGCGGGCCCAGCACCTTACCGAGGCGGCCGACGAGGCCCATCATGTCCGGGGTCGCGATGCAGCGGTCGAAGTTGATTTCGCCCTTCTGCACGGTCTCGACCAGATCCTCGGCGCCGACGATGTCGGCACCGGCCTTCCTGGCCTCCTCGGCCTTGGCGCCGCGGGCAAAGACCGCGACGCGCAGCGTACGGCCAGAGCCGTTCGGCAGATTGCAGACGCCGCGGACCATCTGATCGGCGTGACGCGGATCGACACCGAGATTCATCGCGATCTCGACGGTCTCGTCGAACTTGGCGTTGGCGCGGGCCTTGACCATCGCGACGGCCTCGGCGAGCGGGTAGAGCTTGATGCGGTCAATGCCTTCACGGCCTTTGACGACGCGCTTTCCGACATGTGCCATTGTCAGTTCCCCCTCAGCCCACGACTTCCAGGCCCATGGAACGGGCCGAGCCACGGATCATCGCCACCGCCGAATCGACGTTGTCGCAGTTGAGATCCGCCATCTTCTTCTCGGCGATCTCCTTGAGCTGAGCCGACGTGACCTTGCCGACATTGCCACCCTTGCCCGGGGTCTTCGAACCCGCGGTCAGGCCGGCAGCCTTCTTCAGCCAGTACGAGACCGGCGGCTGCTTCATCTCGAAGGTGAAGGAGCGATCCTGATACGCGGTGATGATCACCGGGATCGGCATGCCCTTTTCCATCTGCGCGGTCTTCGCGTTGAAGGCCTTGCAGAATTCCATGATGTTGAGGCCGCGCTGACCGAGCGCGGGACCGATCGGCGGCGACGGATTGGCCGCGCCCGCCGGAACCTGAAGCTTCACGTAGCCCGTGATCTTCTTTGCCATGATGGCTGCTCCTGTCGTCCGCCCCGGTGCCGACCGAAACGACGACGCCCCGCCCGCGAGCTGCTATCGCTCCGGATCGGGGTGTTGCAGGGCGTGGTGCGGCGCGAAGCTCCGGCTGGCTGACCGGCGCGCCTCCCACGCATGTGAGGGCCGCCCTATGGCACAGGCCGCTGCGAAAGGGAAGCCCCTGATGGGTCCTGGCGAAGCGGGCGTCGTGTCGCAGGCGCGAGCCGAGGCCCTGCCGACCAGGCGCGGGATCAGCCAGCCTTTCGCCCTGGTCAAGAACGGGCTCCGGTCGTGGCTTGTCCGGAGACCGGTCCATGATCTGCTCACCACAATGCCTCGCGCAGATGGAGTGTCATGGCCCCCGATAAGCGCACGACGGCCCGCCGGCCCGCCACCGGCTTGCGCCAGTTCCTGGATCCCGAGCAGCAGCGCGACTGGATCGAAGGCAAGGCGGACCTGCCCGACGCCGAGGAGCGGTCTGAATCGCTCGAGCTGCGCTTCAAATACATCCCGCGGTTCCAGAAGCTGCTTCATCGCCCACAGGCGCGAGAAATCCTGGAGATCCTCGGGCTCTACGGCGCAACTTGTATCCCCATCCCGCGCAGGAGCGAGCGCCACTACTGGTCCGTGTCCTGCCTGCCATCGACCTCCGACAAGCCCCTCGCACGCGTCAATGCCAGCTGGATGGAACTCTTTACGCTCTACGCGGACGGCGACGACGTCCGGGCGAGGTTCCTGGTGCATCTTTCGGATGTCACGACGGACCGTTCGCTCGAGCAGGGCCATGTGGACGAAGCTTTTCTGGAGCGCTGCGTGACGACGCCGGAAGATGTCGGCTACTTCTTCCCCGGTGGCGCTGACATGTTCGGCATCAATGTGCGCAGCTCTGCCTCGATCCGCCGCTTCCTCGCGGATCGCCGCGCCCTTGGCGCCATCAGGACCTTCAATCTGACGCACATGAACCGCGGTCGGAACGCCTATCAGGCGAGCCATTGCTACAGCCTGGCGGATTACATGCTCGGACATTGAGGGGCGGCTCAATCGGCCCTGGGATCGCGCACCAGATAGTCGCCGAGCGCCAGGCCGATATGGACGACGACGAGCGCGATCAGGCCGAAGGCGAGCCAGGCATGGCTGAGCAGCAGCAGCTCGGCATGGCCCGCCTCCGGCGACCGGATCTCCGGCAGCGAGAGACCGAACAGCAGCTGCCGTGCCCCATAGCTGGAGGCACCGGCCCAGCCCAGCAGCGGCACCACCAGCAGGCCGAGATAAAGCAGCGCATGGACCGGCCGGCTAGCGGCACCCTTCTGCCAGCGCGCCGTGACCTGCGCGAACAGCCGATAGCCTATGCGCACCAAGACGAGGCAAAGCAGCAGGGCACCGGCGGTCTTGTGGCCAAGATAGAGAAGATCGGCAGTCGGTCCCTGGCCGAGCTGCTTCATCGTGACGCCGGTGGCGAACAGGCCGAGCACCAGAGCCGCCGTCAGCCAGTGCAGCACCTTTGCGGCGAGTGGCAGCGACGGCCCGTCTGCCATGTCCGTCCCGGGCTTCGGAAACGCGATGCTCATGCGCCCGCAACCTCCCTGCGCCGGATGAACCCGTCGACGGCCTGCCGGAGTTCCGCTGCCTGCCGGTCGAGATCGGCCGAAGCCGTGGTGACCGCGCCGGCGGTCTGGCGCCAGCTCGCCAGCGTGCCTGCAAGCTGCTCGACCTGTTCGGCGACGAGCCGGACATCGCCGGCCGTCCGCGTTGTCGTCTCGCTGATCGAGCGCGAGCCGACATCCTGGCGGGCGGTCAGCTCGGCGATCGAGAGAGCCGCTTTGTCGACCTTCTCGACCGAGGTCACCAGCGCACCGACCCGCAGGGTGATGCGCTGGGCCGCGATAGTGATCTGGCTCAGCCCCCTGCGAACGTCGTCGGTCGCCTCGGCGGTGCGGTGCGCGAGCTGCTTCACCTCGCCGGCGACGACCGCGAAGCCCCTGCCCGCCTCGCCGGCCCGTGCCGCCTCGATCGTGGCATTGAGCGCGAGCAGGTTGGTCTGGCTGGCGACGGTGCCGATGATGTCGATGACCTGGACGATCTTGCCGACGGCATCGCTGAGCACGACCGTGTCGGCAGTCGCCTCCTCGACCAGCGCCTTCGCCGCATCGGCAACATCCGAGGTGCGCTGTGCCTCGCTCGCGGCTGTGGCCAGCAGCGAGGACACTTCGGTGATCGCTCCGGCGACATGATCGACATGGCCGGAGACGCGCTGCGTCGATCGCGTCGCCGCCCCGGCCCGCTCATCGACGACGCCGGAGAGCTGCGCGAATTCGCCGGCGGCCTGCGACAGCCGGGCCGCATGCTGCTCCAGCGCCTGCGCGATCGCCGCGATCCGCTCCTGGAAGGCGCCGTTGCGCGCCTGGGCCGCTTCCTGGCGCGCGACCTCGCCCGACAATGCGCTCACGCGCGCCTCGACAGCCTCCTGCTCGGCCTGCAGCCCGCGCTGATGCGCCAGCAGGGCGCGGCCGAGCATGCCGATCTCGTCGCTGCGCATCGCGAGCATCTCGAGCCCGCGCTCCTTGCGGTTCTCCGCCAGGGCCCGCGCCATCTCGCTGATCGGGCGGACCAGCCAGCGGTGCTCCAGCCTGACGATGAAGACGAGGCTGAACAACCCGAGCAGCGAGAGCAGCACCTTGTTCTGGTGGGCGCTCTCGACATGCTGCGACAGGTCGGCACTCAGCCGGCCGATCTCCTCGCCGAGCCCACGCCGCAGGGCCGAGCGCCTGTCGGCGATCACCCTGAGCTCGGCCCGCGCCGTGGCAATGTCCGCGGCCTCGCGCATCGCCCTGGCGCGCACCGCGATCACCTGCGTATCGGCCTGCAGCTTGCCGTCGAGCCGGGTCGCGATGTCCTCGGCCGCGATCGCGAGCACCTCGAGATCGGAGGATTCGGGGCGGACACCTGAGAAGATCGCGACGCTGATCCGCTCGAACAGCATGGTCGTCGCTTCGAGGCGGCTGGCGAGATCGCTCTGGGCTGTCAGGCTGCGGGTAAAGGCTTCGAGCTTGCGCGAACCGATCAGCTCGGTCGCGACATACAGGCAGGACAGCGCGCCGAGCAGCACACCCCACAGCGCCAGGCGCTGTCCGACCGTCGCCTTGAAAGTCCTGGGAAACATGCCCGCCCGCCCGAAAGCCGGAGCGGACAATCTCATACACGCCTGAAGGAGGCGTTAACTACGAAAGCACGCAAAAAGGGCGCCGTTTCCGGCGCCCTTGGCAATCTCGATAGGCGACGAGCCTCAGAGCTTCTCGACTTGGCTGTATTCCAGCTCGACCGGCGTGGCGCGGCCGAAGATCGAGACCGCGACCTTCAGGCGGGCGCGGGCGTGGTCGACATCCTCGACGACGCCGTTGAACGAGGCGAACGGGCCGTCGGCGACCTTCACCTGCTCGCCGACCTCGAACACCACGGTCGGCTTCGGCCGCTCGATGCCCTCGGCGACCTGGCCCTTGATCCGCATAGCCTCGTGCTCGGGGATCGGCATCGGCTTGGCCTTGTCGGCGCCGAGGAAGCCCGTGACCTTGGGTGTGTTCTTGATGAGGTGATAGACCTCGTCGGTCATCTCGCACTTCACGAGGACATAGCCCGGGAAGAACTTGCGCTCGGTGTCGACCTTGCGGCCGCGGCGGACCTCGACGACCTTCTCGGTCGGGACCAGCACTTCATCGAACTTGTCGGAGAGGTTGCGCTGCGCGGCCTGATCCTTGATCGACTGCGCGACCTTGTTCTCGAAGTTGGAATAGGCGTGGACGATATACCAGCGTGTGCTCACGTTCTTGCTTCCGTTCAGCGCGCGAGGATGAGGCCGAGGCCCCAACGGATGACCGTGTCGGTGAAGAGGAAGAACAGGCTCGACATGAGCACCATCAGCAACACCAGGCCGGTGGTGATCAGCGTCTCGCGGCGCGAGGGCCAGGTCACCTTGGAGGCCTCGCTGCGCACCTCCTGCAGGAACTGGAAGGGATTCGTCTTCGCCATCGGGCTCGTCACCTCGGTTCCGGATCGCCGCCTTCGGGCAGCGATTCGGCGGTCCTGAAAGATTCGCGGCGCGGGGCTCAGGGAGCCGCGCGCCGTCGTTAGGGGCTTCTTACAACGCTCTTGCCCGCTCGCCAAGCGGCTTCTTGCGCGCCGCGGCGATGCGCGCGCTCGGCGCCGGGCTCACTGCCCCGCGGCTGCCATGCCCTTTGCCGTCAGGACGCGCATGGCCGCCTCGCTCCGCAGGAAAGCAAGCAAGGCCCGGGCGCCCTCCGGCTGCGGGCTCGCCGCGCCGAGGCCGCCGGTATAGGTCGTGTAGTTCTGGATTTCGGCCGGCAGCGGCCCCACCAGCCTCGCCCCGGGGACGGCCAGGATCTCGCTGATCTGGTGAATTGCCAGATCGGCCTCGCCGGTGACGAGCCGCTGCGCAACCAGGCCGCCGGGCACCAGCACCGCCTTGGCCTTGATCTCCTCGGCGATGCCCATGGTCTCGAGCAGCTTCGCGAAATAGATGCCGCTGGAGCCGCCGGCAGCCGGGTCGATATAGGCGACCTTGCGGGCGGCGAGCAGCGCCGCCTTGAAACCCGCCACCGTCGCGATGTCGGGACGGGTCTCACCGTCCTTGACCGCGACGCCAACGGCGGTGCGCGCCAGATCGGACGCGGTGCCCGCGGCGATCTTGCCCTTGTCGATGAGATCCTTGACTGCGGCCGGTGTCAGCACGGCGACGTCGAAGGTCTCACCGGCGCTGATCCGGCGCTGCAATCCGCCGGCCGTGTCGTTGTCGATGATCAGCTTGTGCCCGCTCGACCTTTCGAATTCGGCGGCAACGGCCAGCACAACCGGCTTGAAGGCGCCGGCCGTCAAGACCTTGATGTCAGCTGCCCCGGCAAACCCCGAGGTGAGAATGCTGGAAAGCGCGAGCGCTGCGACCCGGATGCTTGAAAACAGCTTCATCGACAATCTCCGGCGGCATGCGCCAAGGCATGCGGAACAGCGCCGGAGCGTAAAGCCCACCGCTCGCGTGCAAAGCTGGCATCGGCGAAGCCGAGGTCACGTTCTCGCGAGACGGGAGGGTACGGAATAAGGGGCTGCGCCGCTGGGGGAGATCGGCTCGATCGCCAGCCGATCGCTGGCGCAGAGACAGGCGGCATCGCCGCGATTTGCGGCTGGCAGGGGCGGTAGGGCTCGAACCTACGACAACCGGTTTTGGAGACCGGTACTCTACCAACTGAGCTACACCCCTGTAGCGCCGGTTGCTTAGCCCGAACCCTATCCGCTTTTCAAGTCGAAATCGCAACCGCCCTGTTCAAAGTTGACTCAAATCGTCAGCCAGTCGCGCCAAGGCCTTGGCGTAGCGGGACATTGCGCTGGGCGCCGGCCTGCGTGAGGCGGGCAACGAAAAGGGCGGCATCACCACCGCCCTTTCAAGCTCCGCTGCGGGAGTAGCCTATCGTTCACTTCGGCAGGCGGCCGATGATCTTCTGCTTGCCGTCGACCACCTCGGCCAGGAAGCTTTCGCGCTGGACGTCGCCCTTCGCGTCAAAGGTCGTCTCCATCAGGATGCCGGGCTCCTCCTCCGGCTTGATCGTCGCACCGTGCAGGGTCGCTGCGACCTTGGTCGGCTCGAACTTGCCGAGCTTCTCGGTCGCCCATTTCACCGCATGCACGGCCATGTAGCCCTTGATGCCGTTGTGGTCGGGCACGAACTTGAAGCGTGCCTCGAAGCGCTTGCCGAACTCCTGCAGAGCGGGGATCGGCGCATCGACGGTCTGGCCGACATGGCCGCGCACGCCATCGGCGGCCTTGCCGGCGAGCTCGATCACCTTCTGGCTCAGGATCGTGGTCTCGCCGATCACCGGCTTGCCGACATTCTGGTCGCGCATAGCCACCAGCAGCCGGGCGCTCTCCTCCTCGTTGAGGTAGACGAAGACGGCATCGACCGCGGCGTTCTTCACCTTGATCGCCTCGCCGGCGAAATCGGCTTGGCCCTGCTCGGTCGAGAGATCGACCGGCACTTCGATGCCGCGGCTATTCAGCTCTTTCAGGATCGCCTCGTGGCCGCCCTTGCCGAAATCGTTGTTGACCCAGACCACGGCGACCGACTTGGCCTTGACCTGGTCCTTCAGGTAGGCGGCGATCTTCGGCATCGCCGCCGACTGGCTGAGCGAGGTCCGGAAGATGAAGGGATTGCCCTGGGCGGTGTAGGCCGTGCCGTCGCCGGCCGCCAACTGCGCGATCTCGGCGCGCTGGGCGATCTGCATCGAGGCCATGATCGAGCCGGTATAGACCGGCCCGAGCACCGCATGGGTGCCCTCGTCGATCGCACGCTGCACAGCGGCGCGGGCATTGGCCGGGTTGGTCTGCGTGTCATAGGCGACCATGTCGATCTTGCGCCCGAGAATGCCGCCCTTGGCGTTGATCTCCTCGACCGCAAGCTCGATGCCGCTCTTCCAGTTGGTGCCGGCGGTCGCACCCGGTCCGGACAGTTCGGCGATGGTGACGAGCTTCACCTTGTCCTGCGCCAGGGCTGGCGTTGCCGCCAGTGCGAGCGTCAGGGCAATAGCTTTCAGGGCGATGGTCATGCGGCTCCTCCCGAGCTTCGACGGCCGTTACAGGCTCTCGCCCAAGAGCATAGGCTCTAGGACACTGTATGCAAGATGATTTAGTGGCTACTGACAGTCACCCTCACGCCGCCATGATAAGCGGAGGTCGTCCCGGGCGTAGCGAAGCGAAGACCCGGGACCCATTCCGGAACCTCTACCGGAAAGGCTCAGGAATGGATCCCGGATCGGCGCCGCTTCGCGGCTTGTCCGGGATGACGAGGCGGCTAGTGCAGGCCTCCTACCGCTTGAACCCACCTCAAATCGGTCTGTCAACTCAGCCCCGTACCCCGCCGGTGCGCAGCACATCGGCATAGGCGTCCCAGGCCCGCATGATGTGCCGGTGCAGGATTGAGTCGAGATCGGCCAGGCGCCCGGCCGCGAAGGCCTCGACCATCTGGTGGTGCTCTGCCATCGAGCGCTCCTGCTCGCCTTCCAGCGGGACCGAGAGATGCGTGCGCAGCGCCGCGACGCGGCCGGAGACCCCGCGATAGGCGTTGCCGAGATAGCGGTTGCCGCAATGCTGGAAGAAGACCTCGTGGAAGATGGTGTCGGCCCGGGCATAGTCGCGGCGGCTGCCGTTCGCCTGCGCCGTCTCCATCGCCAGGAGGGCGCCCTTCATCGCGGCGAGAGCCGCCTCGCGCGCCTTGCTAATGCATTCGCGCAGCGCCTGCGTCTCCAGCATGTAGCGGAAGACGCAGAGCTCGGAGACGTCCTCCTCGGTCGGCGCGAAGACGAAGGTGCCCTTCTTCGGCACGATCGTCACCAGCCCCTGCAATTGCAGCCGCGCCAGCGCCTCGCGCACCGGCGTGCGGCTGACGCCCAGCGCCTCGCTCAGCGCTTCCTCCGACAAGGTCTCGCCAAGGCGCATCTCGGCGTCCACGATCGCATCGCGCAGGCGCTCCTCGACGATGGCGACCAGCGATTTCGGCTGCTCGACCTTGAGATCAGGCATAGGTGTCACGACCCAAGAAGGCCTCGTAGCTCGGCAGATCGAGCATGGCAGGCTCCAGCCCGCGCGTCGTGCCCGTGCGCTTCAGCTCGCGCGCGAAGGCCGCCATCATATGGGCGTAGGCCAGGGTCGAGGCCACCGGATAGCTCAGCAGCTTGAAGCCGAGACGCTCGAAATCCGCCGCCGTCAATGGCGGCACCCTGCCCTCGACATAGTTGAACATCAGCGGTGCCGCGATCTCGCCCAGCGCCCGCTTCATCTCCTCCTCGGATTGCAGCATCTCCAGCAGCACGAGATCGGCGCCGGCCTGCGCATAGGCCTTGCCGCGCGCGATCGCCTCGTCGAGGCCGAGCGGCAGCCTGGCATCCGAGCGGCCGATGATCAGGAAATCGGGATCGCGCCGGGTCGCGACCGCGATGCGGATCTTCTCGGCATGCTCCTCGGGCGTCACCAGCGCCAGCCCCTTCATCGCGCCGCAGCGCTTGGGCGTGACCTGGTCCTCCAGATGGATCGCGGCGACGCCGGCCGCCTCGTATTCGGCGACGGTGCGGGCGACGTTGTTGAGGTTGCCATAGCCGGTATCGGCGTCGGCGATCAGCGGCACCTTGATCGCCGCGGCCAGGGCCCGGCCGCGCGCGACCATCTCGGTCATGGTCAGGAGGCCGATATCGGGCGCGCCGATCAGGCTGGCGGAGAGGCCGTTGCCGGTCATGTAGACCGCTTCGAACCCGGCCTGCTCGATCGCTCTTGCGCCGATGGCGTCATGGCATCCGGGCGCGACGACGAGGCCAGGCTGGCGCAGCCTGTCGGCGAGCGAATGGCGGGGACTCATCGCGTTCTCCACTCCGTATGCAAGATACAGGAAGCTGGCACGATCCTCATCGTGAAGCCAGTGCCGCCGTCGCGATCGTCACCGGAAACGAAAAAGGGCGGCGTTGCCGCCGCCCTTTCCGTAATTGTCGCGGAGCCGAAGCTTACGCGATGATCGACGCGACGACGCCTGCGCCGCAAAGTCTGAGGTTTCCGCGGACGTCGTTGCCGCTTCGATCAAGCAATGATCGAAGCGACGACGCCTGCGCCGACGGTGCGTCCGCCTTCGCGGATGGCGAAGC
>NZ_LNCQ01000028.1:0-43216 GCF_002831785.1 Allobosea sp. FBZP-16
CGCCGCTCGCCATCCTGCGCGGGCGCCATCGCATGCGGCTGATCGTCAGGACGGCGCGCGAGATCAACCTGCAGGACTATCTGCGTGCCTGGCTCAAACGGGCGCCGCGACCGAAGGGCTCGGTCAGGGTCGCGGTCGACGTCGATCCGCAGAGCTTTCTTTAGCCGGATTCCCGCTGCGTAGCCGCGCAGGTGGCCGCGCCCGGCGCCGGCTGCTTCTTTCGACCGCATCCAAAGCATGTGGGGCGGGTATTTCGTTGGTTGCGCACCCCGAAACCCCATGCTATCGCACCGCCGCAATCCAAGCGCCGCAAGCCCTGGAACAGGTTTGTCGCGCGCTTGATCATCGCAGTGTCGGGGCCGTGCACTCCACCTTCGCCAGAAGGTCGCCGGAGCGGTCCCCTGGAAGAGAGAGCGAGAGCGTGGCCGAGGGCGGATCGCAGGAACAGTCCCCAGTCTCGGGCGTGGCCGAGCGCTATGCGACGGCTCTGTTCGAACTGGCCAGCGAGGCCAAGACGGTCGACGCCGTCGCCAAGGACCTCGATGGCTTCGCCGCGATGATCGCCGAGAGCGATGATCTCAAGCGCCTGATCGAGAGCCCGGCTTTCTCGGCGCAGGATCAGGTCTCCGCCATCACCGCGCTCACCGCCAAGGCCGGCATCGCCGGGCTTGCCGCCAACTTCATCGGCTTCGTCGCCAGCAAGCGCCGCCTGTTCGCGCTGCCGGGCATGATCCGTGCCTTCCGTGCCAAGGTCGCCGAGGCCAAGGGCGTGGTCAGCGCCGAGGTCACGCTCGCCGAGCAGCCCTCGGCCGCCCAGCTCAAGGACATCACTGCCGCCCTCAGGGAGGTTGCGGGCAAGGATGTCGACGTTTCGCTCAAGGTCGACCCGGCCATCATCGGCGGTCTCATCGTCAAGATGGGTTCGCGCATGGTCGATGCGTCCCTGAAAACCAAGCTCAATTCTATTCGTCTTGCCATGAAAGAGGTCGGCTGATGGACATCCGCGCCGCTGAAATCTCCGCTATCCTGAAGTCGCAGATCTCGAACTTCGGCTCGGAAGCCTCGGTCACCGAGGTCGGTCAGGTTCTCTCCGTCGGTGACGGCATCGCCCGCGTCTACGGTCTCGACAAGGTCCAGGCCGGCGA
The DNA here is from genome assembly GCF_002831785.1 of Allobosea sp. FBZP-16. Classification (NCBI taxonomy): domain Bacteria; kingdom Pseudomonadati; phylum Pseudomonadota; class Alphaproteobacteria; order Hyphomicrobiales; family Alloboseaceae; genus Allobosea; species Allobosea sp. FBZP-16. The sequence continues at coordinate 1,146 of NZ_LNCQ01000028.1, forward strand.
GATGGTCGAGTTCGAGTCGGGCGTGCGCGGCATGGCCCTCAACCTCGAGAGCGACAATGTCGGCGTCGTCATTTTCGGTTCCGACCGCGAGATCAAGGAAGGCCAGACCGTTAAGCGCACCGGCGCCATCGTCGACGTGCCGGTCGGCAAGGAGCTGCTCGGCCGCGTCGTCGACGCGCTCGGCAACCCGATCGACGGCAAGGGCCCGATCAAGGCGGCCCAGCGTGCCCGCGTCGACGTCAAGGCCCCCGGCATCATCCCGCGCAAGTCGGTGCACGAGCCGATGGCGACCGGCCTCAAGGCGATCGACGCCCTGATCCCGATCGGCCGCGGCCAGCGCGAGCTGATCATCGGCGACCGCCAGACCGGCAAGACCGCCGTGGCGCTCGATACGATCCTCAACCAGAAGCCGCTGAACGTCGAAGGCGCGCCGGAGAGCCAGAAGCTCTACTGCGTCTACGTCGCCGTCGGCCAGAAGCGTTCGACCGTCGCCCAGCTCGTGAAGGTGCTCGAGGAGCGCGGCGCGATGGAGTATTCCATCGTCGTGGCGGCCACCGCCTCCGACCCGGCCCCGATGCAGTTCCTGGCGCCCTTCGCCGGCTGCTCGATGGGCGAGTATTTCCGCGACAACGGCATGCACGCCGTGATCATCTATGACGACCTGTCGAAGCAGGCCGTCGCCTACCGCCAGATGTCGCTGCTGCTGCGCCGCCCGCCGGGCCGCGAGGCTTATCCCGGCGACGTGTTCTACCTCCACTCCCGCCTGCTCGAGCGCGCCGCCAAGATGGGCGAGGCCGCCGGTCTCGGCTCGCTGACGGCGCTGCCGGTCATCGAGACGCAGGCCAACGACGTCTCGGCCTACATCCCGACCAACGTGATCTCGATCACCGACGGGCAGATCTTCCTCGAGACCGACCTGTTCTACCAGGGCATCCGCCCGGCGGTGAACGTCGGCCTCTCGGTGTCGCGCGTCGGCTCGGCCGCCCAGACCAAGGCGACCAAGAAGGTTGCCGGCAAGATCAAGGGCGAGCTCGCCCAGTATCGCGAGATGGCGGCCTTCGCCCAGTTCGGCTCCGACCTCGATGCCGTCACGCAGCGCCTGCTCAACCGCGGCGCCCGCCTGACCGAGCTGCTGAAGCAGGGCCAGTTCTCGCCGCTGAAGATGGAAGAGCAGACGGTCGTGATCTATGCCGGCGTCAACGGCTATCTCGACCCGCTGCCGGTCAACAAGGTCCGCGCCTTCGAGGACGGGCTGCTCTCGCTGGTGCGCGGCAAGCACGCCGACCTGCTGAACGAGATCGGCTCCTCGAAGGACCTTTCGGACGCGAATGCCGCGAAGCTGAAGGGGATCGTCGAGGGCTACGCCAAGTCCTTCGCCTGATCTTTGCGAGCGCAGCGAGGCAATCCAGCCCCGCTGCGCCAGTTCTGGATTGCTTCGTCGCTGCGCCCTCGCAATGACGGATAGGGGATCAAGACCGGATGCCGTCCCTTAAGGACCTACGCAACCGCATCGCCTCGGTGAAGGCGACGCAGAAGATCACCAAGGCCATGCAGATGGTCGCGGCAGCCAAGCTGCGCCGCGCCCAGAGCGCGGCCGAGGCGGCGCGTCCCTATGCCGAGCGCATGGAGACGGTGCTGGCGAACCTCGCCTCCGGCATCTCCGGGCCGGGCGCGCCGAAGCTGATCGGCGGGACGGGCTCGGACAAGGTGCACCTGCTCGTGGTCTGCACCGCCGAGCGCGGCCTCTGCGGCGCCTTTAACTCCTCGATCGCCCGCCTCGCCCGCGACAAGGCGCTGGCGCTGAAGGCAGAGGGCAAGACGGTCAAGTTCATCTGCGTCGGCAAGAAGGGCTTCGACATCCTGCGTCGGCAGTTCGCCGCCGACATCGTCGAAGTGATCGACCTGCGCGCCTTCAAGCAGCTCGGTTTCGCCAATGCCGAGACGATCGCGCAGAACATCCTGGCGCGCTTTGCCGCCGGCGAGTTCGACGTCGCGACGCTGTTCTTCTCGAAGTTCAAGTCGGTGATCTCGCAGATCCCGACGGCACAGCGCATCATCCCGGCCGAAATCCCGGCTGGCACCAAGACGATGAGCGCCGTCTATGATTACGAGCCGGAGGAAAGCGAGATCCTCGAGACGCTGCTGCCGCGCAACCTCACGGTGCAGGTGCTGCGTGCGATCCTGGAGAACGCCGCTTCCGAGCAGGGCGCGCGCATGTCGGCGATGGACTCCGCCACGCGCAATGCCGGCGAGATGATCAAGAAGCAGACGCAGCTGTACAACCGCTCGCGCCAGGCGATGATCACCAAGGAACTGATCGAGATCATCTCCGGCGCGGAAGCGCTCTAACCGCCTAACTTCAGGCCGGCGTGCCGGCCATCCGACACGCTGAACGCGAATCCGAGGTTCGAACCATGGCCAAAGCCGCTACCAAGACCAAGACCGACAAGCCCGCCAACACCGGCACCGGCCGCGTCGCGCAGGTCATCGGCGCCGTCGTCGACGTGCAGTTCGACGGCGTCCTGCCCGAGATCCTGAATGCGCTCGAGACCGACAATCTCGGCAACCGCCTCGTCCTCGAGGTCGCCCAGCATCTCGGTGAGAACACGGTTCGCACCATCGCCATGGACTCGACCGAAGGTCTGGTCCGCGGCCAGGTGGTCACCGACACCGGCGCCCCGATCGCGGTTCCGGTCGGTGACGAGTGCCTCGGCCGCATCATGAACGTCATCGGCGAGCCGGTGGACGAGGCCGGTCCGATCAAGACGTCGGGCACCCGCGCCATCCACCAGCCGGCTCCGAGCTATGCCGACCAGGCGACGGAAGCGCAGATCCTGGTCACCGGCATCAAGGTCGTCGACCTGCTGGCGCCTTACGCCAAGGGCGGCAAGATCGGCCTGTTCGGCGGCGCCGGCGTCGGCAAGACCGTTCTGATCATGGAGCTGATCAACAACGTCGCGAAGGCGCACGGTGGTTATTCCGTGTTCGCCGGCGTCGGCGAGCGCACCCGCGAAGGCAACGACCTTTATCACGAGATGATCGAGTCGGGCGTGAACAAGAAGGGCGGCGGCGAAGGCTCCAAGTGCGCTCTCGTCTACGGTCAGATGAACGAGCCCCCGGGTGCCCGCATGCGCGTCGCCCTGTCCGGCCTGACCGTGGCGGAAGACTTCCGCGACCGCGGCCAGGACGTGCTGTTCTTCGTCGACAACATCTTCCGCTTCACCCAGGCGGGCTCCGAGGTGTCGGCGCTGCTCGGCCGTATCCCGTCGGCGGTGGGCTATCAGCCGACGCTTGCCACCGACATGGGCAACCTGCAGGAGCGCATCACCACCACCAACAAGGGCTCGATCACCTCGGTGCAGGCGATCTACGTGCCGGCGGACGACCTGACCGACCCGGCGCCGGCGACCTCGTTCGCGCACCTTGACGCCACGACCGTGCTCTCGCGCTCGATCGCGGAAAAGGGCATCTATCCGGCGGTCGACCCGCTCGACTCGACCTCGCGCATGCTCTCTGCCGCCATCGTCGGTGACGAGCACTATGGCGTCGCCCGCCAGGTCCAGCAGATCCTCCAGCGCTACAAGGCCCTGCAGGACATCATCGCGATCCTGGGCATGGACGAGCTCTCGGAAGAGGACAAGCTCGCCGTCGCCCGCGCCCGCAAGATTGAGCGCTTCCTGTCGCAGCCCTTCTTCGTCGCGGAAGTCTTCACCGGCTCGCCTGGCAAGCTCGTCGCGCTCGAAGACACGATCAAGGGCTTCAAGGGCCTGGTCGAGGGCAAGTACGACCACCTGCCGGAAGCCGCCTTCTACATGGTCGGCTCGATCGAGGAAGCGGTCGAGAAGGCCCAGCGCCTGGCTGCCGAGGCGGCGTAAGTTTCACGGGCCATCCCGGCCGGCATCGGTCGGTCGGGGGGGCGTGACACGCGTCTTTCCCGGGCTTGTCCCGGGAATCTCTGGACGAGAAGACACTGGTTTCAGAGATGGTCGGGTCAGGCCCGACCATGACGAGCCTGGAGAGATTTTACGATGGCCACCTTCACATTCGAACTCGTCTCGCCGGAGCGCATCCTGTTCTCGGGCGACGCCGTCAGCGTCATCGTGCCGTCGGTGGAGGGTGAGATGACCGTGCTCGCCGGTCATGCGCCGGTCGTCGCCGTGCTGAAGCCCGGCATCGTCCTGGTCCAGACCGACTCGAGCAACGGCAAGGAATTCTTCGTCTCCGGCGGCCTCGCCGAGATCAACGCCACGAGCCTCACCATCCTGGCTGAGCAGGCCCGCTTCCTCGAGGACGTCGACACCGCCGTCCTGGATGCGGAGATTCTGACCGCCGAGACCCGCCATGCCGGTTCGCATGACGAAGCCGAGAAGAAGCGCCTGCACGACCAGCTCGTGCAGCTGCGCGAGTTCAAGGGCGTGTTCGAGCAGCGCAAGGCCGCCTGACGGACCGCGTCGCGGTCTGGGGCGAGAGACAACGGGCCGCGCAAGCGGCCCTTTTTCGTTGGGTCTGGAGGCGAGGATCAGCTCGTCGGCTTGGCGAACTCGGCAAAGGCCGCGACCACTTTCTCGTAGACCATTCGCTTGAACGGCACGACGCGCTCCGGCATCTCCGCGAGCGGCAGCCAGGCCCACTCCGAGAACTCGGCGGGCTCGTCACCATTCGGCCGGCTGATGTCGAACTCGGTCTCGCTGCCGGTGAAGCGGAAAGCGACCCAGCGCTGGCGCTGGCCGCGAAAGACGCTCAGCCTGTGCGGCGGGCCGGCATAGGCGGGGAAGTCGTAGGCCCACCACTCCTGCGTGGCGGCGAGGAATGCGGCGCTGCTCACCCCGGTTTCCTCGGCGAGCTCGCGGCGGGCGGCCGCAACGATATCCTCGTTCGCGTCGATGCCGCCCTGCGGCATCTGCCAGTCGAAGCCCGGCAGGACGATCTCGGGCCCGGCGCTGTGCGAGCGGCCGGCAAAGACGCGGCCCTGCGCGTTGAACAGGGCGATGCCGACATTGGGACGATAGGGGAGGGAGGAGGTCATGACCCCTCCCGCTACCACGTGATGGCCAGCAAGGTGAACTCAGGCCGCGATCGCCTCGGCCAGTGCGACGACACGCTTGGCCATCTCGGCATGCAAACGCTCGACCATGCGCCCGTCGAGCTGGATCGCGCCCTTGTCGGCGTTCCCCGGCTCGTCGAAAGCCGAGATGATGGCGCGGGCCCGCGCGAGCTCGGTCTCCTCCGGTGCGAAGATGCCGTTCGCCACTGCGACCTGGTTGGGATGGATCAGGGTCTTGCCGTCGAAGCCGAGGTCGCGGGCCTGCTCGCATTCGGCGCGGAAGCCGGCCTCGTCCTTGAGGTCATTGTAGACGCCGTCGATGACGTCGATGCCATGGGCGCGCGCGGCGAGGATCGCCGTGGTCAGCCAGGGCAGCATCGGCGCACGGCCGGGCACAAAGCGGGCGCGGGTTTCCTTGGCAAGGTCGTTGGTGCCGAGGATGAAGCAGGTGAGACGGGTCGAGGGATCACGGGCGGCCCGAGCGATCTTCTCGCAATCGAGGATGGCGAGCGGTGTCTCGATCATCGCCCAGATCTGCGTTTCCGGCCTGGCCCAGAGCCCTGTCAGGCGATGGCCGATCTCGATCAACGCTTCCGGCGAAGACACCTTGGGGATCAGGATCGCGTTGGGCGCGGCCTCCGTCGCGGCGGCGAGGTCTGCGTCGAACCAGGGCGTGTCGATGCCGTTGGTGCGGATGACCAGCTCGCGCCGGCCATAGCCGCCCGCCTTCACCGCGGCGCAGACCTGTTCGCGCGCCAGTCCCTTGGCGTCCGGAGCGACCGCGTCCTCGAGATCGAGGATCAGCGCGTCGGCGGCAATCTCGCGGGCCTTCTCCAACGCGCGGGCATTGGAGCCCGGCATATAGAGGACGCTGCGGCGCGGACGGATGTCGGTCATAGTGTCTCTCCGGATAGAGGGTCGCCGGGTTCGCTGCAGTGCACACTAAGCTGCGCCGCAATGCAATGTCAGTTCTGCGAAAGACGAATGACGGGGCTGTGATGGGCTGGATTGCCGGTGTGGATGGCTGCAAGGCCGGCTGGATCGCGGCTTTCGCCGATCCTACCGGGCATCTAGCACCATTTTTCCGGGTCATTCCGCGCTGGAGCGATCTGCTTGCCGGCCAGACTGTGCCGGAGCTGATCGCGGTCGACATGCCGATCGGCTTGCCGGACCGGATCTCCGGATCGGGACGTGGGCCGGAGCAGGCGGTGCGGGCGCTCCTCGGCGAGCGGCAATCCTCGGTATTCTCTATTCCCTCGCGCAGCGCGGTACACGCAACCGACTATGCTGAGGCCTGCCTATTGGCGCTTGCGACCTCGGAGCCGCCGCGTAAGGTCTCGAAGCAGGGCTTCCATCTCTTTCCGCGCATCCGCGAGATCGACGCCCTGCTGCGGGCCGAGCCTGATTGGCGCGAGCGCATCTTCGAGACGCATCCGGAGCTTGCTTTCGCGACCATGCGCGGTGCGCCGCTGGTGCACCCGAAGAAGATCAAGGGCGTGGTCAACCCGGCCGGGATGGCCGAGCGCCGCGCTCTGCTGCTGGCGGCAGGACTGCCGGAGGCCATCGTCCATGCGAAACCGCCGCGCGGTGCCGCGGCTGACGATGCCCTCGACGCCCTCGCAGCGCTGGTCGTCGCCCGGCACATTGCCGCCGGGCGCGGGAGGCCCTTTCCCGATCCGCCGGGACGCGATAGCCACGCTCTACCTATCGCGATCTGGACCTATGTCGCGGATCGCTCCCTCGCCCAGGATCCGCCCATGACAGACAAGCCTGTGCCGCGCTCGATGATCGAGGCCGCGGCTGACCGCATTGCCGGCCATGCCCGCACCACTCCGGTGATGCGGCTTGGCACCGGCGCTTTCGGCTCGCGCGCCGATGTCTCGCTCAAGCTCGAATGCCTGCAGCATGCCGGCTCGTTCAAGACGCGCGGCGCTTTCAACAACCTGCTCTCGCTCGATGTGCCGGCCGCCGGCGTCGCCGCGGCCTCGGGCGGCAATCACGGTGCAGCGGTCGCCTATGCCGCCGGCCAGCGCGGCGTGAAGGCGACGATCTTCGTGCCGGAGATCTCGCCGGCCGCCAAGATCGAGGCGATCCGCCGTTTCGGCGCCGAGGTCCGGATCGGTGGTGCGCAATATGACGACGCCCAGGCGGCCTGCGACAAGTTCGTGGCCGAGACCGGCGCGCTGAAGATCCACCCCTTCTCGGCCAAGGAGACGATCGCCGGCCAGGGCACGCTCGGCCGCGAATGGCAAGGCCAGGAGCCCGATCTCGACACCGTCCTCGTCGCGGTCGGCGGCGGCGGGTTGATCTCTGGCATCGCCGCCTGGTTCGCCGGCACCAGCGTCAAGGTCGTCGGCGTCGAGCCGGAGGGCTCGCGGGCGCTGCACGCCGCACTCGAGGCGAAGGCGCCGGTGACGGTGACCGTCGCCTCGGTCGCGGCCGATTCGCTGGGGGCCCGCAATGTCGGCCAGCTGGTCTATGACGTCTGCAAGGATGCGGTCGACCATGTCGTGCTGGTCCCGGATGCGGCGATCACCGAGGCTCAAGCGCTGCTCTGGCGCGATTTCCGCCTCGCGGTCGAGCCCGGCGGTGCGGCGGCGCTGGGCGCGCTGATCGCCGGCTCCTACAAGCCGCAGCCTGGCGAGCGTCTCGGCGTCCTCGTCTGCGGCGCCAATGTCGATCTCGCCAAGCTGATCGAGATCATCGCGTGAGCCGGCGGGGCATCGCGAAGGGCGGCAAGGCGCTCTATGGCGCGCCGCTCGGCGTGCTGATGCTGGAGGCGCGTTTTCCGCGCATTTTCGGCGACATGGGTAACGCCACGACCTGGCCTTTCCCGGTTCTCTACCGCGTCGTCTCCGGGGCCAGCCCGGAGAAGGTGGTGCTGAAGGGAGCGGCCGGACTGCTCCCAGATTTCGTCGCGGCGGCGCAGGAGCTGATCCGGCACGGCGCCGAGGCGATCACCACCAATTGCGGCTTCCTCTCGCTGTTTCAGCAGGAGCTGGCGGCTGCGGTCGGTGTTCCCGTCGCGACGTCATCGCTGATGCAGGTGCCCTGGGTGCAGGCGACCCTGCCGCCGGGCAAGCGCGTCGGCCTCGTCACCGTCTCGGCGGCGACGCTGACGCCGCAGCACCTTGCGGCCGTCGGCGTCCCCGCCGACACACCGGTCACCGGCACCGAGAACGGCCGCGAATTCTTCCGCGTGCTGATCAAGGCGGAGAAGGACGAGATGGATATCGACCTCGCCGAGCAGGACGTGGTCGAGGCGGCGCTGCGACTGGTCGCAGGCCATCCCGAAGTCGGTGCCATCGTACTCGAATGCACCAACATGCCGCCCTATGCGGCTGCGGTGCAGGCGGCGACGGGCCTGCCGGTCTACGACATCTATTCGATGATCACCTGGTTCCATGCCGGTCTGCGGCCGCGCGACTTCCGGCTCTGACTTCGGCTTCGGGCGAGCTTTACGGCGGGCCGCGCCGCAGCGCACAATGAGGTCCCGCCGCGAGAGCCGAGCCGATGTCCGAGATCACCAGCAAGACCAATACCGGCCGCTTCTTCGAGGACTTCCGGCTCGGCGAGACCATCGTCCACGCGACGCCGCGCACGGTCACGGTCGGCGACGTCTCGCTCTACACCGCGCTCTACGGGACGCGCTTCGCCGTGCAATCCTCGGATGCCTTCGCCAAAGCGATCGGCTATCCGGTCGCGCCGGTCGACGATCTCCTCGTCTTCCACATCGTCTTCGGCAAGACGGTGCCGGACATCTCGCTCAATGCCGTCGCCAATCTCGGCTATGCCGATGGCCGCTTCCTCAAGCCGGTCTTTCCGGGCGACACGCTCTCGACGACGTCGGAGGTGATCGGTCTGAAGCAGACCTCGGGCGGCGATGCCGGCATTGTCTATGTCCGCTCGATCGGCCGCAACCAGCATAATGAGATCGTGCTGAGCTATGCTCGCTGGGTGCTGGTGCGCAAGCGCCGGCCCGGCACGCCGGCGGAGTTCGAGCTGGTGCCCGAGCTGCCGAAGAGCGTCGCCCCGGAGGCGTTGGGCGAGGGCTGCCCGCCGCTGCATCCGGCCGCCTATGACGATGCGCTTTCGGGCTCGCCCTTCCGCTGGGGCGACTACCGGGCAGGCGAGCGCATCGACCACGTCGACGGCATGACCGTCGAGGAGGCCGAGCACCAGATTGCGACGCGGCTCTACCAGAATACCGCCAAGGTCCATTTCGACGCCTATGGCGCCCGCGAGACCCGCTTCGGCAAGCGCCTGATCTATGGCGGGCATGTCATCAGCCTGGCGCGCGCCCTGTCCTTCAACGGGCTCGGCAACGCCTTCCACATCGCGGCGATCAACGCGGGTCGCCATGTCTCGCCGCTCTTTGCCGGCGACACCGTCTTCGCCTGGAGCGAGGTGCTGGAGGCGGCCGAGGTGCCTGGACGCGAGGATGTCGGCGCGCTCAGGCTTCGCCTCGTCGCGACCAAGAACCTGCCCTGCAACGAGCACCCGCTGAAGCACGCCGACCAGTACGCCGACGGGGTGATCCTCGATTTCGACTACTGGGCGCTGCTGCCGCGGTGACGATCCGGAAGCGGTCGAGGGCCGTCGTGAACTGAAAAGTTACAGATTTTGATTTCTGTAATCGCCCGAATGCATACCGCATTGCGACAAGGACATGGTTTCGTTAGAGAGCCATACACTCTAGAACGATACCAAGCGATCTTCGCTTCGTGAGCTTGAAGGGTCGGGAGTTCAAGACTTGGCCGAGTCCAGACCGGCGGCACGCCCGCTTTCACCGCATCTGCAGATTTATCGCTGGTCCTGGACCATGGCGATGTCGATCGCCCATCGCGCCACCGGTTCGGCGCTCTATGCCGGTACCCTGCTGATCGCGCTCTGGCTCATCGCCGCCGCCTCGGGCCCGGCCGCTTACGAAACGGCGCAGTGGATCGCCGGCTCCATCCTCGGCCGGCTCGTGCTGTTCGGTTACACCTTCATGCTGCTGCACCATATGGTCGGTGGTCTTCGCCATTTCGTCTGGGATCTCGGCCACGGCTTCGACCCGCAGACCCGCACGAATCTGGCGAAGTACAGTGTCGTCGTCTCCGGCGGGCTCACCGTGCTCGTCTGGATCATCGCCCTGACGCGCTGAGGACCAAAGCCGATGCTCTCCAACTCCTCGATGCGCACTCCGCTCGGCCGCGTCCGCGGCCTCGGCTCCGCCAAGTCCGGCACCGGCCATTTCTGGCTGCAACGCCTCACCGCCGTCGCCAACCTCGTCCTGACGATCGGCTTCCTCTGCGTCGTGCTCTCGCTGATCGGCAAGCCCTATGGCGCCGCGATTGCGACGCTGGCCAAGCCGCAGGTCGCGATCCTGATGTTGCTCTTCGTGGTCTCCGGCGTCGTCCACATGCGCCTGGGCATGCAGGTCGTCATCGAGGACTATGTCCATCATGAGGGGCTGAAGATCCTCGCCGTGATGGCCAACACCTTCTTTGCGATCGCGGTCGGCGCTGCCTGCGCCTTCGCGCTCCTGAAGATCTCGTTCGGAGGCTGATCATGGCGATCACCCGCGCCCGTGCCGTCCCGGCCTATACCGGCCAGGCCTACCCCATTACCGACCATACCTTCGACGTCGTCGTCGTCGGCGCCGGCGGCGCCGGGCTTCGCGCCACGGTCGGCTGCTCGCAGGCAGGCCTGCGCACCGCCTGCATCAGCAAGGTCTTCCCGACCCGCTCGCACACCGTCGCCGCCCAGGGCGGCGTCGCCGCCTCGCTCGGCAATATGGGCAAGGACACCTGGCAGTGGCACATGTACGACACCGTCAAGGGGTCGGACTGGCTCGGCGACCAGGACGCCATCGAATATCTCGTGCGCAACGCACCGGCCGCCGTCTACGAACTCGAGCACTGGGGCGTGCCCTTTTCGCGCACGGAGTCGGGGAAAATCTATCAGCGCCCCTTCGGCGGCATGACCACCGATTTCGGCAACGGGCCTCCGGCCCAGCGCACCTGCGCTGCCGCCGACCGCACCGGCCACGCCATGCTGCACACGCTCTATGGCCAGGCGCTGCGCTACAACACCGAATTCTTCATCGAGTACTTCGCCATCGACCTGATCATGGACGAGGACGGGCATTGCCGTGGCGTGATCGCGCTCAAGCTCGATGACGGCACGCTGCACCGCTTCCGCTCGCAGCAGACGATCCTGGCGACCGGTGGCTATGGCCGCGCCTATTTCTCGGCGACCTCGGCCCATACCTGCACCGGCGATGGCGGCGGCATGGTGCTGCGCGCCGGCCTGCCGATGCAGGACATGGAGTTCGTCCAGTTCCATCCGACCGGCATCTACGGCTCGGGCTGCCTGATCACCGAGGGCGCCCGCGGCGAGGGCGGCTACCTCACCAATTCCGAGGGCGAGCGCTTCATGGAGCGCTATGCCCCCTCCGCCAAGGACCTTGCCTCGCGCGACGTCGTCTCACGCTCGATGACGATGGAGATCCGGGCCGGCCGCGGCGTCGGCAAGGACAAGGACCACATCTACCTGCATCTCGACCATCTCGACCCGAAGATCCTGCACGAGCGCCTGCCCGGCATCTCGGAGAGCGCCAAGATCTTCGCCGGCGTCGACGTCACCCGCGAGCCGATCCCGGTGATCCCGACCGTGCACTACAACATGGGCGGCATCCCCACGAACTTCCACGGCGAGGTGCTGACCAAGGTCGACGGCGATCCGGACCGGGTCGTGCCGGGCTTGATGGCGATCGGCGAAGCCGCCTGCGTCTCCGTCCACGGCGCCAACCGCCTCGGCTCGAACTCGCTGATCGACCTCGTCGTCTTCGGCCGCGCAGCAGGGCTGCGCTGCGCCGAGACCGTCAAGGCCGGCGAGACGCAGCCGGAGCTGCCGGCGAACTCGGCCGATCTCTCGCTGACCCGTCTCGACAAGTATCGCAACGCCAAGGGCGGCACGCCGACCGCGGTGCTGCGCGACAAGATGCAGCGGACGATGCAGTCCGATTGCGCCGTCTATCGTACCGGCGAGACGCTGGAGGCCGGACACAAGGCGATCCACGAGGTCTGGGCCGGCATCACCGACATCGGCACGACGGATCGCTCGCTGATCTGGAACTCGGACCTGATCGAGACGCTCGAGTTCGAGAACCTGATCACCCAGGCGGTGGTCACCATGGACTCGGCGCTGCAGCGCCCGGAGAGCCGCGGCGCCCATGCCCGCGAGGACTATCCGGACCGCAACGACAAGGACTGGATGAAGCACACGCTCGCGTGGATCGACGACGAGAAGCGCACCGTCACGCTCGATGACCGTCCGGTGCACACCTACACGCTCTCGAATGACATCGAATACATCAAGCCGAAGGCGCGGGTGTACTGAGGACGATCTGACCGATGGCCGAATTCAATCTCCCGCAGAACTCCCGCCTGACCGAGGGCAAGGCCTGGCCGAAGCCGGCCGGCGCCAAGAAGGTCACCGAGTTCAAGATCTATCGCTGGAACCCGGACGACACCGCCAATCCGCGCACCGACACCTATTATGTCGACCGCGACGATTGCGGGCCGATGGTGCTCGACGCGCTGATCTGGATCAAGAACAAGGTCGACCCGACGCTGACCTTCCGGCGCTCCTGCCGCGAGGGCATCTGCGGCTCCTGCGCCATGAACATGGACGGCAAGAACGGCCTCGCCTGCACCACCGGCATCGACGAATGCGGCGGCAAGGGCAAGGTCGCGATCTATCCGCTGCCGCATATGCCGGTGGTCAAGGACCTCGTTCCCGACCTGACCCGCTTCTACGCTCAGCACGCCTCGATCGAGCCCTGGCTCAAGACCACGACGCCGGCGCCCGAAAAGGAATGGAAGCAGGCCAAGGACGACCGCGAGAAGCTCGACGGTCTCTATGAGTGCATCCTCTGCGCCTGCTGCTCGACCTCCTGCCCGAGCTATTGGTGGAACGGCGACCGCTATCTTGGCCCCGCCGCGTTGCTCCAGGCCTATCGCTGGCTGATTGACTCGCGCGACGAGGCCACCGGCGAGCGCCTCGACGATCTCGAGGACCCGTTCCGGCTCTATCGCTGCCACACCATCATGAACTGCGCTAACGCCTGCCCGAAGGGGCTCAACCCCGCCAAGGCGATCGCGGAAGTGAAGAAGATGATGGTGGCCCGCCAGGTCTGAGCCGGCCGGAATTCTACTGGCGCGGCCGTCTGACGCGGCGGCCTGCGCTTCCGGTGCTCACGTACTGATGTACGCTCCGCTCCGGTTCTCGGCCGCCACGCCAGCCGACTCACGCCAGCGAATTCCGGCTCGCCTGAGCGAGGTTCGGTTTCGGGCCGCACGGATTTCCGCAATTCCGCCGCCGATTTCGCCGGATTCGGCCCTCAATCGATCACGTCCGCGACAAGACGCCGCGTTCTCATGGTGACGCCAAGTCACCGCATGAGGGCGAATGATGTCGCAAGACCACGGGCAGCAGACCGAGAGCAGACGTGAACCTCCTCTCTCGCCCCTCGGCATCACGCCGCGGCGCTTCGGGCGCAGTCCCGGCCTGAAATTCTTCGTCATCGGTTTTCTGGCGCTGCTGCTGCTGATCCCGCTGATGTTCGTCTCCAGTCTGCGTGGCGAGCGGTCGGCAACCGCCAATCAGGCGGCCCGCGAGATCGGCGATGCCTGGGGCCGCGAGCAGATCGTCGGCGGCCCGGCTCTGCTGGTGCCCTATCTGGTGCCGCCCAAGGCCGCCAATGCGGCGCCGACGCGCGAGGTCGCGGTCTTCCTGCCGGATGATCTCCAGGCGAGTTCGGAGGCGCAGACCGAAATCCGGCGGCGCTCGATCTTCGACGTGCCGGTCTATCGCAGCAAGGTCACGCTGAATGCGCGCTTCCTGCCGCCCGATTTCAAGACGATCACCTCGGAGGACGTGCAGCCGCTCTGGAACGAGGCGGTGCTCGCCGTCGGGGTCGGCGATGTCCGCGGCCTGAAGAACCGGGCCATGGCGCAAATCCGCGACGGAGCCGCGATCGAGTTCGAGCCGACGCTGGGAGCCGGCATTCGCGACGGCAACGGCATCCATGCCGCCTTGCGCGGCGTCGACCTGACCAGGCCGCTCGTCGTCGAGGTCGGGCTCGACCTCAACGGCTCGCGCAGCTTCTCGATCGTGCCGCTGGCGAAGAACAGCGCGCTCCGGATGAGCTCGAACTGGCAGCATCCGAGCTTCTCCGGCGCGCATCTGCCGGATGATCGGGTGATCGACGCGAACGGCTTCTCGGCCTCCTGGCGGGTCTCGCATCTGGCGCGCAATCTGCCGCTCGCCTTCACCCATGACAAACGGGCGGACGTAACCTTCATCGCCGGCGCCGTCGGCGCTCGTTTCTACCAGCCGGTCGACCTCTATCAGCTCGTCGAACGCGCCATCAAATACGGCGTGCTCTTCGTCGGCGCGGTCTTCCTCGCGGTGTTCGGGTTGGAGCTGGTGGCGCGCGACAATCTCCACGCCGTCCAGTACACACTCGTCGGCTTCGCGCTGGTGCTGTTCTATGTGCTGCTGCTGTCTCTAGCCGAGCATCTCGGCTTCCTGACCGCCTATCTGACCGCTGCCGCGGCAACGACGGCGCTGATCGCGCTCTATATCGGCCTCGTCCTGCGCAGTTTCGTGCGTGGCGGCGTCCTGGGGCTGATCCTCGCCACCGGCTATGGGCTGGTCTATGCGCTCCTGAAATCCGAGGATTTCGCCCTGCTCGCGGGAGCGATCGGCGCCTTCGTTGCGCTGACGGCACTGATGCTCGGCACGGCCAGGGTCAATTGGTCCGGCCTTGGTGACGGCATGGCCAAGAGCATCACCGCTGATCCGGTGCAGCCGAGCGGCTCGGCGTGACGTTCAGGAGAGATAGCGGCCCGGCGCGAAAGGCGCCGGGTCGGCCGGAGCCGCTTCGCCGCAGATCAGCGCGGCGAGGATCTCCCCCGTCACGGGGCCGGTCGAGAAGCCGATATGCTGGTTGCCGAAGGCGAGCCAGAGGCCGGGATGGCGCGGCGCCTCGCCGATCACAGGCAGCGAATCCGGCAAGGTCGGGCGTGAGCCGCGCCAGGTTGCATCGTCCGCCGGCTCCGTCAGCGGAAAGGCCTCGCGCGCCCGCGGCAGCACCTGCTCGATCTGGGCATGGTCGTCGGGGGCATCGCGATCGGCGAGCTCGACGCCGCTGGTCAGGCGCAGGCCGCGCTCCATCGGCGCCAGCATGTAGGACGCCTCGACATCGTAGATCGGGCGGTTGAGGAAGCGCCCCTGCGCCGGCTTGTAGTGGCGGTGATAGCCGCGCTCGACATTGAGCGGCACTTTCAGGCCGAGAGGTCGCAGCAGATCGGCGCTCCAGGGTCCGAGCGCGACGACCGCGAGTGCGGCGTCGTGCTGGGCGCCCTTGGTCGTGACACGCCAGCTATCGCCCTGCCTCGACAGGGCGGTGACCTCGTCGCGCAGGATCGTGCCGCCCCGCGCGGCGAACAAGGCCGCATAGGCCTCGACAACCGCGCCCGGCCAATCGACCGAGGCGCTGTCCTTGTGGTGGAGGGCAGCAGAGAATATCGGATTGAGGCTCGGCTCCAGCGCCGAGAGCGCCTGCCGGTCGAGCGCCTCGACGCGGACATCGTGGTCTTCCAAGAAGGTCCGGCGCGCCTCGGCGGCGGACCGGCCGGCCTCGCTGCGCCAGAGCTCGAGGAAGCCGGTATCGCGCAAGCGCCAGGCGATGCCGGCTTCCGTCATCAGCCGCTTGTGCAGCGGCAGGGAGGGCGCGATCAGGCTTTCCAGCGCCGCGACGCGGTGGCTGAGCCGCTCCGGCCTGGCCTCGTTGAGAAAGCCGAGAATCCAGCCGGGATTGGCCAGGAGGTGGCCGAGCCGGTAGCGCACTGCCGCATGCCGGTTGCCGAGGTATTTCGGCAGGTTTTTCCACAGGCCGGGATTGTTCAGCGGCATGATCGAGGAGCGGCTGATCACCCCGGCATTGCCGTAGGAGGTCTCGCGGCCGGGCTCGCGCCGGTCGATCAGCGTGACCTTGAGGCCGCGCTTCTGCAAGGCAAGCGCGCAGGAGACGCCGACCATGCCGGCGCCGATCACCATGACAGTGCGGCTCACGCGATGGAATCCTGCTCGGCCGGCGCTTTCAGCCAATGGTCGAGGAAGCTGTCGAGCCAGGCGCGGACCGGCGGATCGTACTGGTACCAGCCGTCGAGATGCTGGTGGCGCAATTGCGCGCCCGGCATCAGCGTACGCTCATGGCCGCGTACCGACCAGCGGCACATCATCGCCAGCGTCACTTCAGGGTGGAATTGCAGGCCGTAGGCCTTGCGGCCGGCGCGGATCGCCTGGACCGGGAAGTCGCCGCCGGTCGCCAGGCATTCGGCCCCGGTCGGGCAGTCGAAGCCCTCGCGGTGCCATTGATAGACGATGCCCGGCCAAATGCAGCCGGAAGCAGTGGCATGGGCGCGGCCGGCCTCGGTCAGGCTGAGCGGGTAATAGCCTACCTCGGCCCGGCCCTCGGCATGGCTGTAGACGGTCGCGCCGAGATGACGGGCGAGCATCTGCGCACCCAGGCAGAGCCCCAGGAACGGCGCATCTTCCTTAAGGCAGGTGCCGATCCAGTCGGTTTCGGCCTTGACGAAATCGTCGGGGTCGTTGGCGCTCATCGGCCCGCCGAAGATCACTGCGCCGGCATGGTCTCGCATGGTCTGCGGCAGCGGGTCGCCGAAACGGGGCCTGCGGATATCGAGGGCATGGCCGCGCTCGGCGATCAGGCGGCCGACACGGCCGGGCGTCGAATGCTCCTGATGGAGTACGATCAACACCGGTTTGCGAGGTGGCAGGGCGTCGAGGCGGGTGCGGAGCCGGCGACGGGCCTCGAAGCGATAGGACAGATCGTTCATCGCGATGGTCGATTGCGCTCCCGAAACCGGATTCTCCGCGCCGGATCATACTTAAAATGCGGTTTGCCGGCTGTCGCTGCAAGCAAATTGTAAGCCAGCGCCAGCATGACGGAGCCCAGCGCCGTGCATGCTCCGTGCAATCTTTCATCAACACACCTCTGGCAATGCAACCATCAGTGCTGACGACGATTGACTTTCGCGCTAGGCTCAGGCATGAGAATGAACATTCATTCTCATTGTTCCAAACAAGCATGTCACAAGTCGTATCCTCCTTCTCGGCCGAACGCGGTCTCTCGGAGCGCCATATCCGCATCCTCGACGCGGCCGAGCGCGTTTTCGCGCGCGCCGGTTTCCATGCCGCGACGATGAACGACATTGCTGTGGAAGCCGCGATGAGTCCGGGCAATCTCTACCGCTACTTCTCGTCGAAGGACGCGCTGATCGCCGGCATCAGCGAGCGCGACCGGACCGAGGTCGCGGCCGATTTCGCCCAGCTCGACCCGGCCAAGGGCGGCTTGCTCGATCAGCTCGAGGAGCTCGGCCGCCAGCACATGGTGCGTAAGCCCCGCGAGAAGGCGATCATCGCGCTGCAGATCTGGGCCGAGGCGTCGCGCACACCCGAGATGGCGCAGATCTGTGCCGGGTTCGACGAGGTGGTCGAGCAGGGCCTAGGAGCCGCCGTCGCGGCTGCCAAGGCGAGCGGCGAACTGCCGAGCAATCTCGATCAAGCGCGTTTTCTGACGGCGCTGTTCATGATGGCGGACGGCTTCTTCTGCCGGCGTGCCGTCGATCCGAATTTCGACGCCGCCGCCGGCGCCGAAGCCCTGTTCGCCGCGATGCGGGGACTGGCGCAGACCATGCTGCTGCCGCTCGCCGACGGCCAAACTTCGTAAGAAGGCCGACCATGCCCATCTCGACCAAAAAACTGATCTTGCTGCCGCTCGTCGCGCTTGCCTATGCGCCCGGAGCGGCCTTCGCCCAGGTGCCGGCCTCCGCTGCTACCGCCCAGAAGCCCTCCGCTGGGCCTGCGATCACGGTGACATCGGCCAGGCGCGATGAGATCGTGCAGAGCGTCGTCGTCTCCGGCTCGATGATCGCGCGCGACGAGATCATGGTTGCGCCCGAGATCGACGGCGTCGTCATCACCGAGCTGCTCGCCGAGGAGGGCGATCGCGTCGTCGCCGGCCAGGTGCTGGCGCGTCTGTCGCGCACCACGCTCGAAGTGCAGCGTTCCCAGAACGAGGCGCAGATCAAGCGCGCAGAGGCGGCGGTCGACCAGGCCAAGGCGCAGATCGTCGAGGCCGAGGCCAATCTCGTCCAGGCCAACAACGCCTTCGACCGGACCAAGGCGCTGCGCGACAGCGGCAATGCCAGCCTCGAGACCTTCGACCAGCGCGCTGCCGCGGCGCGAGGCGGGCAGGCGCGATTGAACTCGATGAAGCAGGCGCTCGCGATCGCCACCGCCGATCTGGCGCTGGCCCAGGCTCAGGGCCGCGATATCGACGTCAGGCTCGCCCGCACCGAGATCAAGGCGCCGAAGGCCGGCATCGTCAGCCGCCGCAACGCCAGGCTTGGTGCGATGGCGACGATGGCGGCGGCCGAGCCGCTGTTCAAGATCATCGCCGACGGCGCGATCGAGCTCGAAGCCGATGTCGCCGAGGTCGAGCTGCCCAATCTCAAGATCGGGCAGGCGGTCGCGGTCACGCCGGCCGGCTCCGACAAGCCGCTCGCCGGTCAGGTCCGGCTGATCTCGCCCGAGGTCGACAAGGCCTCGCGGCTCGGTCGCCTGCGTATCACGCTGACGGGCAACCCGCCGGTCGCCGTCGGTTCCTTCGCGCGCGGCGTGA
The DNA here is from genome assembly GCF_002831785.1 of Allobosea sp. FBZP-16. NCBI lineage: Bacteria > Pseudomonadati > Pseudomonadota > Alphaproteobacteria > Hyphomicrobiales > Alloboseaceae > Allobosea > Allobosea sp. FBZP-16. Next base: position 19,952 of record NZ_LNCQ01000028.1, read on the forward strand.
TCGAGACCGGCCGCAAGACCAGCATCGTGCTGCCGCTCTCGGCGATCACCTATGCCCGCGGCGGCGCCATGGTCCAGTCTGTCAAGGACGGCAAGGTAACGACGAAGAAGGTCACGCTCGGACTGATCGGCGGCGGGCGCGCCGAGATCGCTTCCGGCCTCGCCGAGGGCGAGAGCGTGGTCGCGCGGGCCGGCACCTTCGTGCGCGATGGCGACGCCATCACGCCGATCGCGTCGAACTGAACCGACGGAGCTATCCGTGAGCGTCAATTTCTCCGCCTGGTCGATCCGAAAGCCGGTTCCGGCGATCCTGCTCTTCGTCGTGCTCTGCGTGCTCGGGCTGCTCTCGTTCTCGAAGCTGCCGGTGACGCGCTTCCCGAATATCGACGTGCCCTTCGTCTCGGTGACGGTGACCCAGTCGGGCGCTGCCCCGGCCGAGCTGGAAAGCCAGGTCTCCAAGCGCGTCGAGGACGCGGTCGCCAACATCACCGGCGTCAAGCATGTGATGTCGACGCTGACCGACGGCTCTTCGGTGACGCTGGTCGAGTTCAGGCTCGAAACCAACACCGACCGCGCCGTCAACGACGTCAAGGACGCGATCGCCAAGATCAGGGCCGAGCTGCCGCGCACCATCGACGAGCCGGTGATCCAGCGCATCGACGTCGAGGGCCAGTCGATCCTGACCTATGGCGCCTCCTCGCCCGGCCTGACGCTGGAGCAGCTCTCCTGGCATGTCGACGATGTCGTCGCGCGCGAATTGCAGGGGCTGAAGGGCGTCGGCCGGGTCGAACGCTATGGCGGCGTTGATCGCGAAATCCGGATCTCGCTCGATCCCGACCGTTTGCTGGCGCTCGGTACCACTGCCGGCGACGTCAACCGCCAGATCCGCGCAACCAATGTCGACTTGGCTGGTGGGCGTGGCGAGGTCGGCGGCCAGGAGCAAGCGATCCGCACGCTCGCCAGCGCCAAGACCGTCGCCGAACTGGCCGACAGCAAGATCCAGCTCACAGGTGGGCGCGAGGTCCGCCTGAAGGAACTCGGCCGGGTCGAGGATGCCAGCTCGGAGCCACGTGCCTTCGGCCGACTGAACAAGCAGCCTGTAGTGTCCTTCGCAGTGTTCCGTTCGAAGGGTTCGAGCGAGCTCTCGGTCAAGGACGTGGTCGCGGCCAAGATCGACGACCTCAACAAGCGCTATCCGACGATCAAGCTGGCGCCGATCGACGACGCCGTCGCCTACACCTACGGCAACTACAAGGCGGCGATGGAGACGCTGCTGGAGGGCGCGGCGCTGGCCGTGCTCGTCGTCTTCGTCTTCCTGCGCAACTGGCGGGCGACACTGATCACCGCGATCGCGCTACCGCTCTCGGCCATTCCGACCTTCTGGGCGATGGAGCTGCTCGGCTTCTCGCTCAATCTCGTCAGCCTGCTCGGCATCACCCTGGTGACCGGCATCCTGGTCGACGACGCGATCGTCGAGATCGAGAACATCGTCCGGCACATGAAGATGGGCAAATCGCCCTATCGCGCCGCGATGGAGGCCGCCGACGAGATCGGCCTCGCGGTCATCGCGATCACGCTGACCATCGTCGCCATCTTCGCGCCGGTCTCGTTCATGGGCGGCATCGCCGGCCAGTATTTCCGCCAGTTCGGCCTCACCGTCGCGATCGCTGTGCTGTTCTCGCTCCTGGTCGCGCGCCTGATCACGCCGATGATGGCAGCCTATCTGTTCAGGCCGGTGAAGCACCACGACGCCAAGGACGGCTTCGTGATGCGCGGCTATTCCTGGCTGCTCGAGGCCTCGCTCAGGAAGCGCCGCATCCCGGTGCTGCCGCGCTTCGACGGTTCGGGGACATGGCGGAAGCTGCCGTTCAACACGGCCTATCTCACGCTGATCGCCGGCTTCGGCTTCCTGTTCGTCTCGATCCAGGCGACGGCGCTGCTGCCGACCGGCTTCTTCCCGGAGGAGGATACCGCCCGCATCGTCGCATCGGTGGAATTGCCGCCCGGCGCGACGCTTGAGGACACCACCGTCGCGACCGACAAGATCGTCGACAAGCTGCGCGAGATCCCGCAGGTGACGAACGTCTTCGTGCTTGGCGGGGCATCGCCGACCGGCCAGCGCGAGGTCCGCCGCGCCGCGGTCTTCATCCTGCTGACGCCGAAGGCCGAGCGTGACGTTCCGCAGAAGGAACTCAAGGTCGTCATCGCCGAGAAGCTGGCCGGCGTGCCCGACGTCCGCGCCTGGTACGTCAACGAGCGCGGCGAGCGCGAGATGGCGTTCTCGATCCTGTCCAAGGACGGCGACGCACTCGACGAGACGGTGGCGAAGATCGAGGCGCGCATGCGCCAGGTCGACGGCTACTTGAACGTCGCGACCGCCGGTTCGTTGAGCCGGCCGGAGATGCGCGTCACGCCGAAGCTGGAACAGGCCGCCAATCTCGGCGTCACGCCCGAGGCGATCTCGGAGGCGCTGCGGGTCGCCACCATCGGCGACATCGGTCCCAACCTCGCCAAGTTCAACGCCGGCGACCGGCTGGTGCCGATCCGCGTCCAGCTCGACGAGCAGGCCCGTACCGACATCCGCAACATTGCGGCGCTGCGCGTCATCAGCGCGTCCGGCGTCTCGGTTCCGCTCACCGCCGTGGCCGAGATCGGCTTCGGCGAGGGGCCGTCCTCGATCGACCGCTATGACCGCGTCCGCCGCGCCGCCATCGGCGCCGACCTGAAGCGCGGTTTCGAGCTCGGCACCGCACAGGAGAAGTTCCAGGAGATCGTCAAGGAGGTCGGCCTTCCCGAGGGCGTGCGCATCGCTGCGACAGGCGATGCCGAGATCCAGGGCGAGGTGGTCGAAGGTTTCATCCACGCGATGACCACCGGCCTGATGCTGGTGCTCGCCGTGCTGATCCTGCTGTTCGGCTCGGTCTTCCAGCCGATCACCATCCTGCTCTCGCTGCCGCTCTCCTTCGGCGGCGTGGTGATCGCGCTGCTCGCCACCCACAACCCTGTCTCGATGCCCGTCTATATCGGCCTGCTGATGCTGATGGGCATCGTCACCAAGAATGCGATCATGCTGGTCGATTTCGCGGTCGAAGAGGTCGCGCGCGGCAAGGACCGGCTGACGGCACTGCTGGAAGCCGGCCACAAGCGGGCGCGGCCGATCGTGATGACCACCATCGCCATGGCCGCCGGCATGCTGCCCTCGGCCTATGGCGTCGGCGATGGCGGCGAGTTCCGCGCGCCGATGGCGATCGCGGTGATCGGCGGCCTGCTCGTCTCGACCGTGCTCTCCCTTGTCTTCGTGCCGTCCTTCTACGTGGTGATGGACGATCTCGGCCGGCTCACCGGCTGGGTCTTCGGCCGCTTCCTCGGCAAGGCCGAGGACGAGAGCCAGTGGGAGGCGATCCGCGAGGAGGAGACGCCTGGTGAAGCCAGCGCCAAGGCGATGGCCGGCAAGCTGCCGCCGCCGCGGCTGGCGGCGGAGTGAGGGCAAGGGCGCTTTAGCCGGACAGGTAGCGCATCGGGGCAGCCGCGCCGCGCCCCGATGAGCTACCTATTTTGCACGGCTGCTGCCTGCGGAATGCAGCGTCTTACACTCCTGCCATGGAAGACCAGGTCCTCGCAGGAACAGCGCCGAGCAGCCAGGGCCAAGACGGTCGCGGCGCCGTTGCCGTGCCCGCAAGGGGCGTGCCTCTGGGGCCCATCGCGCTCGTCATGCTGGCGGCGAGCTTGCCCATCCTGGCGTCGGGCGGCGCCTTCTTCGTCGACGGACCGAACCATCTTTTCCGCGTGACTCTGTGGGAGATGCTGCTGGCCGACGACGCGGCGGCGCAATTCTTTCAGGTCGGCGAGAGGCTTTATCCGAATCTCGCCATCGACGTGTTCACCAGCGCTCTCGGCAAGATCGTGTCGCCGTCCGTCGCGCTGACAGTATTCATCTGCACGGCGGTGTGCGCCTATATCGCGGCCGCCGTCTGGTGCCGGCAGGCGCGGGGAGAGCGAACGGACCTTCCCATTCTCCTCCTCATCCTTCTCGCCGTCTATTCCGAGCCCCTGTATTGGGGGCTGTTCAACTACATCCTCGGGCTCGGCGTCATGTTCGTCGCGCTGCACAGGGCGGTCGAGCAGCACAAGACCCCCTCGGCCGGCTTCGTCGTCAGCCAGGCCCTGATCCTGGGCGCGATGTGCCTGATCAGCATCTTCCCGGTGATGCTCTATGTATGCTTCTGCGGCGGCATCCTCATGGTTGCGGCATTCGACGACTGGCGGGCACGGCGCTTCGCCGAGAGCGCCAGGCTGCTCAGGTTGCACTGGCTGTCTGCGCTCGTGGTGGGCGTGCTTCTGCTGGTCATGGAGCCGGGGCAGTCGGGCCCGACGGAATGGCACCTGATCACCAAGGTCACAGGCATCTTCTCGGTCGGCAAGACGACGAACCTGTCGCTCGAATACGGCTTGTCGGCTCTTGTCCTCGGGGTCGTCGGCTGGCTGGCCTGGCGGCGTGGCCTGACTGCCGGCCGCCATGAGCTGGCCGGGCTGCTCGCAGGCTGCCTGCTGTTCATCGTCATGCCGAAAGACCTGATGAGCGTCGGGGCTGCGGATCGCCGCCTCGTCCCGGCTCTCGTGACGCTGGCAGTGATTTACCTGCGCGGCCCCTCGCCGCAGTCGGTCAGGCTGGATCGGGCGGTGTCTGCGCTGCTCATCGCGATCGCGGCCCTGAAGGCCGGGCTGCTGATCTATCTCTGGTCTCCGCTCCGGCAGATCGACGCGACCTACGAAGCGATCGCAAAGCAGATCCCTGCGAATGCGATCGTGCTGCTCGTTCCGGAGGTCGGAGAGGTGCGTCCCGGCGCGGTCGAGCGTGCCTGGCGTTTTGCGAGACTGGTCAGGGCGTTTCAGCCGGTGCCGGCAACCGAAGCGCATGTCTTCGTCGAGCATCCGCATCTGCTGCTGCGGCATCTGGCCGGCCGGAACGTGCTGCCGACGCAGGTCTTCCTGAACTTCTGGGCAAAGCGGGCACACGACCTCCCGCAACTGCCCGACCCCGCGACCTCCGAGACATTGGCGGAGGTCGCGGCGGAGCTCGCATGGCTGCCCCGGGACGTCACTGTCTTCGTGGTTTCGCATGTCGAGCTCGACAATGTGCTCGTGCCCGATCTGGCGGTGCGGAAGATCACCGAAGTCGCTGATGTGAGACTCTACTTGGCGACTCGGATCGGCGATCTCCTGAAATGGTCCGCTGAATAGATGGAGATGTCTCCGGCGCCGGCTCGATCTGCCTGTATCGACAGATCGCAAGGTCGCGGCTGTCTTGGTCCGCCACCGCGCAGGATCAGTTAGGTCCCAGTCGCGCGACGAAACCGAACTCAGCCCTTCCGCACCAGCAGCACGGCCGCCAGAATGGCGACGCCGCCGAAGGTCTGGGCCGGCGAGGGCTGCTCGGCGAAGATCGCCCAGGCGGCGAGCACCGATACCAGCGCCGGCCACACCATCACCAGCGAGGCGGCGTTCGCCCCGTAATGGCCGAGCGCCAGCGTGATCAGGCCCTGGCCCATCGCATGCGAGACCAGGCCGAGCGCGGCGACTGCGAGCCAGCCGGTCAGGCTCTGCGGCAGGATGGTCTCGCCGAGGCCAAGCGCAGCGGCGATGCAGAACACGGCACAGATGGCGCTCGAGATCAGACCGATGCGACCCGAAGCTGCGCGGTTGCGGGCGCGGCGGACGGCAAGGATATAGGCGGCATAGGAGAAGGCGGCGCCGATGGCGAGGCCGTCGCCGAACAGGCCGGCACCTGAGAGCGGCGTTGCGCTGCCCGAGAGCTTCGGCAGCACCAGCAGGCCGGCGCCGCCGATGGCGAGCAGCAGGGCGCCGAGGATGCGCCGGGTCGGCTTTTCGCGGAATAGCAGCCAGCCACCCAGGATGACGCCGACCGGCGAGAGATTGCCGAGCAGCGAGGCGTTGGCGATCGAGGTGAAGCCGAGCGAGGCGTTGTAGAGCACGACGTCGACGCCGAAGGCGAGGCCGGCGAGCGCGATCGGCAGCATGGCGCCGGGCTTCACTCCGGCAGCGCTGTCGCGGCGGTTCTCCAGCGACATCCAGGCGGCGAGCACCGGCAGTGCAAAGGCCATGCGCCAGAAGCCGGCGGCGGCTGGGCCGACATCGGCGAAGCGCACGAAGATGCCGGAGAAACCGATGCAGGTCGCGCCGAGCAGCAGCAGGAGGAACATGCCGAGCGCCGGCGCGGCGGGACGATCAGGCACGGCAAGGATCGGGGCGGACATGGGGTAGGCTTTCAGAGATGAATGTCACTGCCCTCATCCTGAGGAGCCGCGCAGCGGCGTCTCGAAGGATGCTCCAGGAGGCTCGGGAACCATCTGGAGCATCCTTCGAGACGCGATCTGCGATCGCTCCTCAGGATGAGGGCTGTTCTACTGCCCCAAATGTAGGGTGCTTCCCGCAATCGGAAAAACGGATTAACCTGATTCATCTATTGCTGTTTCCGATGAATTGGTGATGTCGACCCATCTCGATCTCGATGCCCTCGCCATGCTCGTCGCGGTCGCCGACACCGGCGGTTTCACGGCGGCCGGGGCGAGGCTTGGGCGCACGCAATCGGCGGTTTCCGGCCGTATCCAGGATCTCGAGGCTGTGCTCGGCAGGCAATTGCTGGAGCGCTCGCGGCGCGGCGTCACGCCGACCGAGGCAGGCGAGCGCCTGCTTGCCCAGGCGCGCCGCCTGCTCGCGATCGAACGCGAGGCGAGGGCCGAGCTCGACGGCGACAAGGCGGTTGGCCGGCTGCGGATCGGCCTGCCGGACGATTATGTCGACGCCTATTTGAGACCGCTGATCGTGCGCTTCGCCGAAGAGCATCCACGCGTCGAGATCGAGGTTCACTGCGAATTGTCGAAGCGGATCGAGCCGGCAGTGGCGGCGGGCGAGCTCGACCTTGCGGTGATCACCCAGGATCCCGGCCGGCCGAAGGGCGAGCGCCTGAGGCGCGAGCCGTTGGTCTGGGTCGCGGCGCGCGGTCATCGGCCGGAGCTCAGCGAGGTCCTGCCGCTCGGCCTGTTCAACGAGGGCTGCCGGGCGCGTCCGCGCATCCTGAACGCGCTGCAGGCGGCCGAGCGGCCGCATCGGCTGGTGTTCTCGTCGTCGCATATGGCAGGGCTGCTTTCAGCGGTCGAGGCGGGCCTCTGCGTCACCGCGATCACCGAGAGCGCGGCGCCTGCTTCCCTGCGTCGGCTGGAGCCGTCCGAGAATCTGCCTGTTCTGTTCGAGCTCTCGGTCGCACTGGTGATCGCACCGCAGGCCGGCATAGCCGCGCGTCATTTCGCGCAGGCGCTGCGTGAGGCGATGGCGGCGCCACGGCTGGCGGCGTGAGACGCCTTACTCCGCCGCCTGCGGCTTCAACACCCCGCGGCGGATCTGATCCTCCTCGATCGACTCGAACAGAGCGCGGAAATTGCCCTCGCCGAAGCCGTCATCGCCCTTGCGCTGGATGAACTCGAAGAAGATCGGGCCGACCACGGTGGCCGAAAAGATCTGCAGCAGCACCTTGCTCATCCGGCCTTCCTTGGAGCCGAGCGCGACCGCGCCCTCGCCGTCGATCAGGATGCCGTTGGCCTTGAGCCGGGCGACCGGTTCGCCATGGTTCGGCACGCGGCCGTCGACCTTCTCGTAATAGGTCTCGGGCGGCGACGGCATGAAGGGCAGGCCGTTCTGGCGGAGCTGCTCGACGCTTGAGTAGATGTCGCGCGAGCCGAGCGCGACATGCTGGATGCCCTCACCCTTGTACTGGCGCAGGTACTCCTCGATCTGGCTCTTGTCGTCGAGGGATTCGTTGATCGGGATGCGGATCTTGCCGCAGGGCGAGGTCAGCGCCCGCGAGATCAGGCCGGTGAGCTTGCCCTCGATATTGAAGAAACGAATCTCGCGGAAATTGAAGAGCTCGCCATACCAGTCGGCCCAATGGTCCATGCGGCCGCGCATGACGTTGTGGGTGAGGTGGTCGAGATAATACATCCCGGCCTGCTCGGGATGCGGGTCGCTCTCGCAGAGCCATTCGAAGTCGACATCGTAGATCGAGCCCTTCTCGCCATAACGATCGACGAAATAGAGCAGCGAGCCGCCGATGCCCTTCACCGCCGGGATCTGCAACTCGCCCGGGCCGACCTTGCTCTCATAGGGCTCGGCGCCGAGCGACACCGCGCGCTCGAAGGCATGCTTGGCGTCGACGACGCGGAAGGCCATGGCGCAGGCGCAGGGGCCGTGCTCGGCGGCGAAGCCCTGAGCGAAGGACTCCGGCTCGGCATTGACGATGAAGTTGACGTCGCCCTGGCGATAGAGCGTGACGTCCTTGGAACGGTGCTTCGCGACCTTGGTGAAGCCCATGGTTTCGAACAGCGCGCCGAGTTTCTCCGGCTCGGGATGGGCGTATTCGACGAATTCGAAGCCGTCAGTGCCCATCGGGTTGGCGGCGGAAATGGCCGGCGGCTCGGCGTCGTGCGGGAACGGTCCCATATGCGTCCTCCTCGAAATCTGCGTTGGTCGATCCTCGCGCATTCGGACGGCGAAAGGTTTGCAAAATTCGACGCTCCAGGATTGAGTTTGCACGGATCGTGTACGGAAGCGCAGGAAGGCTCACGAAATGCCGCAGCTCGATGCTTTCGACTGGCGCCTGCTCGAAGCGCTCCAGCAGGACGCCTCGCTGACCAATGGTGCGCTCGCCGAGCGGGTCGGCCTCTCCGCCAGCCAGGTCTCGCGGCGGCGCCAGGCGCTGGAGGGCGCGGGCGTGATTCGCGGCTATCGCGCCTTGATCGATCCGGAGGCGATCGGGCTTTCCGTGACCGTATTCATCCATGTCGCGCTCAACACCCATTCGCGCGACAATGCCCGGCGCTTCCGCGACCTCGTGAAGCTGACGCCCGCGGTGCTGGAGGCGCATGCGCTGACCGGCGAGGCCGACTACATGCTGAAAGTGGCGGTCGGCGATCTCAAGGAACTCGCGCGCCTCGTCAACGAGGTACTTTTGCCGCATGAGAGCGTCGCGCGCGTGCGTTCGGAGATCGCACTGGAGACGCTGAAGGAGCCGGGACTTTTGCCGCTGGCGATGGCGTGAGATTGCCTCTTCCGCCGATGCTGCAGCGCGCTATAACTCGGATATGGTCGTTCTCAATCGCATCTACACCCGCACCGGCGACGACGGCACCACGGCGCTCGCCACCGGCGCGCGCCGGCCGAAATTTGACCTGCGCGTCTCCGCCTATGGCACGGTCGACGAGACCAATTCCTGCATCGGCATGGCGCGGCTGCACTGCGCCGGGGAGGATCCCGAGCTCGACGCGATGCTCGGCCGCATCCAGAACGATCTCTTCGACCTCGGGGCGGAGCTTGCCTCGCCCGACACCGGCGAGAAGCTGGCATGGGAGCCGCTGCGGATCGTGCAGGCGCAGGTCGACCGCTTGGAAGCGGAGATCGACCAGCTCAACCGACCGCTCGGAACGTTGCGTTCCTTCGTGTTGCCGGGTGGCACGCCGGGCGCCGCCCACCTGCATCTTGCCCGCACTGTCAGCCGCAGGGCCGAGCGGCTGATGGTCGAATTGTCGCAGGAGGAGGGCGAGAGCGTCGCGCAGCCGGCGCTGAAGTTCATCAACCGGCTGTCGGACTTCCTCTTCGTCGCCTCGCGCCACCTCAATGCCAGGGCGGGGGGCGACGTGCTCTGGACGCCCGGCCAAAACCGCTAGAGCAGGATGCGAAAAAGTGGGAACCGGTTTTTCGCAGAGATCCTGCTCTAAACTCTCGGAATCGATCACTTCTTACGATCTTGGATCGAGACGATCCAAGATCATCGTGATCTAGCCGATGTTCGTACCGCTGCATGACGGCGTGCCGATGCGCTTCATCCGCGTCGCCTATGTCACCTATTTCCTGATCGCGCTCTGCATCGTGCTGCGGCTCATGCTGATGCACTGGACCAGCGAGGCGAGCGAGGTCGCCGTGCTGGCCGGCTTCGGCACGATCCCGGCAGTGCTGTTCGGCGAGGCGCAATTGCCGCAGGAACTGCTCAAAGCGCCACCCTGGCTGACGCTGATGACCGGCATCATGCTGCATGCCAGCTTCGCCCATCTGATCGGCAACATGCTGTTCCTCTGGGTCTTCGGCGACAATGTCGAGGATGCGATGGGGCATCTGCGCTTCCTTGTCTTCTTCCTGCTCTGCGGCGTCGCCGGGGCTCTGCTGCATGCGCTGATGAACCCCGAATCGGAGCAGCCGCTGATCGGCGCCTCCGGCGCGATCTCGGGCGTGATCGCCTCCTATCTGATGCTCTACCCGCGCGTGCGCGTTTGGGGCCTCGCCTTCAAATGGATTCCCCTGCACATCCCGGCGATGTACGCGCTCGGCGCCTGGATCCTGTTCCAGCTGCTCTCGGCGCTGTTCGACGAGCAGGGCGCCGTCGGCTGGTGGGCGCATCTCGGCGGGCTCGGCGCCGGCGCAGCGCTGACGCCGCTCCTGATCCGGCGCGAGCTGCCCTTGTTCGGCCGCGGCATGCGGGGGCTGCCGTGACTTTCATGGCGTTGACAAGCGCAAATTCCCGTCGCTACGGTCCGTCCGCATTTCAGCCGGGTGCCGCGATGCTGGCCGTCGCTTGGCCGGCGGATCGGCATCAGATCGCATCTCTCCACAACCGGTGACGCCCTTATGAAGATACTTGTGCCCGTGAAGCGAGTGGTCGACTACAACGTGAAGATCCGCGTGAAGGGCGACGGTTCCGGGGTCGAACTGGCCAATGTGAAGATGTCGATGAATCCCTTCGACGAGATCGCGGTCGAAGAGGCGCTGCGGCTCAAGGAAGCCGGCAAGGCCACGGAAGTGATCGTGGTCTCGGTCGGGCCGGCGCAGGCCGCCGAGACGATCCGCACTGGCCTCGCCATGGGTGCCGATCGCGGCATCCTTGTGAAGACCGACGCCGCCACCGAGCCGCTGGCGGTAGCCAAGCTGCTGAAGAAGGTCGTCGAGCAGGAGACGCCCGAACTCGTCATCCTCGGCAAGCAGGCGATCGATGACGATTGCAACCAGACCGGCCAGATGCTGGCGGCGCTGCTCGGCTGGCCGCAAGGCACGTTTGCTTCCAAGGTCGTTCTGGATGGCGGTTCTGCCGACGTCACCCGCGAGGTCGATGGCGGCCTGCAGACCGTGCAGCTCAAGCTGCCGGCGATCGTCACCACCGATCTTCGCCTCAACGAGCCGCGCTATGCCTCGCTGCCCAACATCATGAAGGCGAAGAAGAAGCCGCTCGACGAGACCACGCCCGAGACCCTCGGCGTCGATGTCGCCCCGCGCCTCAAGGTGCTGAAGACGGCTGAGCCGGCCGGGCGCTCCGCCGGCGTCAAGGTGGCCAACGCCGCCGAACTCGTCTCCAAGCTCAAGACCGCCGGGGTGATCTGATGACCACGCTGCTGCTCGCCAAGCACGACAACAAGAGCCTCAACGAGGCCACCCGCAAGGCCCTGAGCGCCGCCAAGGATCTTGGCGCGCCCGTGCATGTCCTGGTTGCCGGCCTTGACGCCAAGGCTGTCGCCGAAGCCGCTGCCAGGCTCGACGGCGTCGAGAAGGTGCTGCTCGCCGACGACGCATCCTACGAGCATCGCCTCGCCGAGCCGCTGGCGGCGCTGATCGTCTCGCTCGCGCCTGCTTACGACGCGCTGGTCGCGCCCGGCACCACCACCGGCAAGAACGTCATGCCGCGCGTTGCCGCGCTGCTCGACGTGATGCAGATATCGGAAGTGACGAAGGTCGTCTCGGCCGACACCTTCGAGCGGCCGATCTATGCCGGCAACGCCATCCAGACGGTGCAGTCATCGGATGCCAAGAAGGTGATCACCGTCCGCGGCGCCTCCTTTGCCGCGACCGGCGATGGCTCCGCCAGCGCGCCGATCGAGAGCATCTCGGCTGCCGAGAATCCCGGCACCTCGTCGTTCAAGGGCGAGGAGGTCGCCAAGTCCGACCGGCCGGAGCTGGCCTCGGCCAAGATCATCGTCTCGGGCGGGCGAGCGCTCGCCTCCGCCGAGAACTTCGCCAAGGTGATCGAGCCGGTGGCGGATCGCCTGGGCGCGGCGATGGGCGCTTCGCGCGCGGCGGTCGATGCCGGCTACGCGCCGAACGACTGGCAGGTCGGCCAGACCGGCAAGGTCGTCGCCCCCGAGCTCTATGTCGCGGTCGGCATCTCCGGTGCGATCCAGCATCTCGCCGGCATGAAGGACTCGAAGGTCATCGTCGCCATCAACAAGGACGAGGAGGCGCCGATCTTCCAGATCGCCGATTACGGCCTCGTCGGCGACCTCTTCACCATCCTGCCCGAGCTCGACAAAGAGCTCGAAAAAGCCGGCAAGTAATCGGTAGACTAAGTCGCGTCGCGGGCGGCGATCAGGCCGTCCGCGCCAGCTCCCTCGGGGAACAGAAGCGTCACATGGACCACCAGATCAAGACCGTCGGCATCATCGGGGCCGGGCAGATGGGCAACGGCATCGCCCATGTCGCTTCGGTCGCGGGCTTCGACATCAGGCTGCACGACGTTGCCGAAGACCGCATCAACGCGGCGCTGGCGACGATCGATGGCAACATGGCCCGGCAGGTCGCCAAGGGTGCCATCGCCGACGAGGATCGCCGCACCGCGATGCGCCGGATCGTCGCGGCGCCGAAGCTGGAGGATCTGGGCCCGTGCGACCTCGTGATCGAGGCTGCGACCGAGAGCGAGGAGGTGAAGCGCAAGATTTTCACCGCCGTCTGCGCCCATCTGCGCCCTGACGCGATCCTGGCCTCGAACACCTCGTCGATCTCGATCACGCGGCTAGCCGCGGCGACCGATCGCCCCGAGCATTTCATCGGCATCCATTTCATGAACCCGGTGCCGCTGATGCAGCTCGTCGAGCTGATCCGCGGCATCGCCACGGACGACGGCACCTTCGAACGCGCCAAGGGCTTCGTCGCGGCGCTGCACAAGACGGCGTCGGTCTCCGAGGATTTCCCGGCCTTCATCGTCAACCGCATCCTGCTGCCCATGATCAACGAGGCCGTCTACACGCTCTATGAGGGCGTCGGCTCGGTCGAAGCGATCGACACGGCGATGAAGCTCGGCGCGAATCACCCGATGGGGCCGCTCCAGCTTGCCGACTTCATCGGCCTCGACACCTGTCTGTCGGTGATGCAGGTGCTGCATGACGGCCTCGCCGATTCGAAGTACCGGCCATGCCCGCTGCTGGTGAAGTACGTCGAGGCCGGCTGGCTCGGTCGCAAGACCAAGCGCGGCTTCTACGACTATCGCGGCGAAAAGCCGATTCCGACGCGCTGAAGACTATGCCGTCATGCTCGGCCTTGAGCCGAGCATCTCGAAAACCAGATTCCGCATGCGATTCCCGGGTCTGCGCTGAGTTTCTCCTCGGGTCGACCGAAGGTCGGACCCGTGGGCTCCGCCTGGGAATGACGCGTGCGTCTGCGCATTCGCGCCGCAACATCGTCGCTTCACATTCCTGTCGCATCGCGCTTACATTGATGCGGCAGGATTCGTGCGAGCCCTAGAAGCGGAGGCGCGATACGGGTGACGGCGCATGTGATGCATCCGATGGCCTCGCCGGACGGTTGTCCGGCGCTGGTGCTCAACGCCGATTTCCGGCCGTTGAGCTACTATCCGCTCTCGTTGTGGAGCTGGCAGGACGCGATCAAGGCGGTCTTCATGGACCGGGTCAACATCGTCTCCGAATACGACACGGTGGTGCACAGCCCGAGCTTCAATATGAAGCTGCCCTCGGTCGTCTCGCTCAAGACCTATATCAAGCCCTCGCGCACCCCGGCCTTCACCCGCTTCAACGTCTTCCTGCGTGACCGCTTCGCCTGCCAGTATTGCGGCACGCGCGACGAGCTGACCTTCGACCATGTCGTGCCGCGCTCGAAGGGCGGGCTCACCACCTGGGAGAACGTCGTCGCGGCCTGCTCGCCCTGCAATCTGATGAAGGGCGACAAGATGCCGACCGCGGTCGGCATGATCCCGATGCAGAAGCCGTTCGCGCCGTCGATCAACGACCTGCACCGCAACGGCAAGCTGTTCCCGCCGAACTATCTGCACGACAGCTGGCTGGATTATCTCTACTGGGATTCCGAGCTGGAGCCGTGAGCTCCGGCACCATTATCGCGAGCGCGAGCGCGGATCCGAGGCATCGCGCAGCGCATCGCCGAGCAGGTTGAGCGCCAGCACCGTGACGAGGATGGCAAGGCTCGGGAAGACCGCCAGCCACCAGGCGTCGAGGATGTTCTCGAAGCCCTCGCGAATCATCGCGCCCCAGGTCGGCGCCGGCGGCGGCACGCCGAGCCCGATGAAGCTGAGCGAGGCCTCGGTGCGGATCGCCGAGGCCAGCCAGAGCGAGCTCATAACCACCACGTCCGAGATCATGTTCGGCAGGATGTGCCGCGTCATGATCCGCAACGGGCCGCAGCCATAGGAGCGGCTCGCCTCGACGAAATCGCGCTGACGCAATGTGATCGTCGGGGCGCGGGCGACGCGGGCGAAGGGCGCGACCTCGGTCACCGCGATGGCGATGATCAGGTTCTCCAGGCTGGCACCGAGCATGGCCGCGATCATCAGGCCGAGCAGCAGCGTCGGGAAGGCGAGCAGTACGTCGAGCACGCCCATGACGAGCTGGTCGAAGACGCCGCCGATATAGCCGGCGAGCACGCCGATCGCGGTGCCGACCAGCATGGCGATCAGGATCGCGACGAAGCCGACGAAGAGCGAGATGCGCGCGCCATAGATCAGGCGCGAGAGCACGTCGCGACCATAGGAATCGGTGCCGAGCCAGAATTCGGCCGAAGGCGGCTCCAGCCTTGCCACGATGTTCTGCTCGAGCGGATCGTGCGGGGCGAGCCAGGGTGCGAACAGCGCGATGCAGACGATCAGCGCCAGCAGCACGAGCCCGATCCAGGCGAGCCGGTTCTGCGTGAAGGCGAGCCAGAGCCCGCCGGGCTGGATCGCGACGGGGGTGTCGGCGGCGCTCATGAGTATTTCACCCTGGGATCGACGAGGCCGTAGGCGAGATCGGTCAGCGTGTTCACGACGATCACGCAGATCGCGAAAATGATCATCAGCCCCTGCAGCAGGGTGTAGTCGCGGGCGTTGAGCGCGCCGATGATCAGCTTGCCGAGGCCGGGCCGGTTGAAGATGATCTCGGTCAGCACCGAGTTGCCGATCAGCGTGCCGAAATAGAGCCCGACCACGGTGATGATCGGGATCAGCCCGTTGCGCAGGGCATGGGTAACGACGAGCTGGGCCGGGCCGACGCCCTTGGCGCGAGCGGTGCGGATATAGTCCTCGGTCAGCACGCCGAGCATGGCGGCGCGGGTCACGCGCATCACATAGGCGGTCATGATGATGCCGAGATTGAGCGCCGGCAGGGCCAGCGCCCGCATACGCTCGGTGAGGCTGCCGGAGCCGCTGGTGTTCCCGAGCACCGGGAACCAGTTCAGCTGGATCGCGAAGACGATCAGCATCAGGATGCCGGAGACGAAGGCCGGGAAGGACAGGCCGACCAGAGAGACGACTCGCGAGACATAGTCGACCCAGCCATTGCGGCTCAGCGCGGCGGCGACGCCGAGCGGCAGGCCGAAAAGAAGTCCGATCGTGATGGCGGCGACGGTGAGCTCGATCGTCGAGGGCAGGACCAGCAGCACCTCGCGGATGACGCTGCGCCCGCTCGACAGCGACTGTCCGAAATCGCCGGTGAGGATCTTGCCGAGGAAGGCGAGGTACTGGACGTGGACCGGCTGGTCGAGGCCGAGCTTTTCGCGCAGCGCTGCGAGCGAGGCGGCGCTGGCCTGGTCGCCGAGGATGACCGAGGCGGCATCGCCCGGCACCAGCCGGACCAGCACGAAGATCGCGGTCAGCATCACGAACAGCGTGGGGATGGCGAGCAGGATGCGCCTGACCAGATAGCCGATCATGCCACCGCCCTTTCCTGCATCAGCCGTCCGGGCGCGAAAGCGGCGATCTCGCGGCGCGTCCGGCCCTCGGTGACGAGCTCGGCGAGGATCGCGCCGACCACCGGGACGAGCTGGAAGCCATGGCCGGAGAAGCCGAAGGCATGGACGAGGCCGGGCGCGTTCGGCGAGAGGCCGATGACCGGGATGTGGTCACGCGTCTCTGCCTCGATGCCGGTCCAGCAGCGGGCGATCCGAACGCCCAGCACGGCCGGGAAGAGATCGCTGGCGGCGCGCGCGCCCCGGGCGAGCTGGCGGAAGTCGACGCTGCTGCGCTCCTGATCGAGATCGGCCGAGCCCTGCAGTCCGCCGCCGATCACCAGCGTGCCCTGGCCGGCTTGCTTGAAGGAAAGCGCCCGGCCGACGACGCTGACGACGGGATCGAGCAGAGGCGCGAGCCGCTCGGTGACGATCATCATCGAGGCGCGCACGCCGAGCGGGATCACATCGCCGAACAGAGCGGCGAGCCGGCCGGCCCAGGCGCCGGCGGCGTTGACGATCTGCGGGGCGCGAAAGCGCCTGCTGCCGCAGACGATGAGCCAGTCGCCGCCTAACCGGTCGACGGCCTCGACGCCGCAGCCCTCGGCGATGACGACGCCTTCGGCCTCGCAGGATCGGCGGAAGGCGGCGATGGTCCGGTGCGGGTCGGCGGCGCCGTCGCGCCGCGCCACCAGCGCCCCGACGCAATGCGGGCTCAGGGCCGGCACCAGGCGACGCAATTCGGCGGCGTCGATGATCTCTTCATGGCTGTAGCCGAGAGCGCTGGTGCGCGCCTGCCGCTCGATCAGGGCCGGCATGTGCTCAGGCATCTCGGCGACACGCAATTGGCCATGGGCATGGAAGCCGCAAGTGTCGCCGACGATCGTCTCGATCCGGTGCCACATCGCCATGGCTTCAAGCGAGATCGGGATCTCGGCAATGTCGCGGCCGAGGGTGCGAACGCCCGCCGCCGTGGCGCCGGAGGCATGGCGGCCGGTCCAGCGCCGCTCGACCAGCGCGACCTTGCGGCCGGCGCGAGCCAGGTGCAGCGCGGCGGAGAGGCCATGCAGGCCGCCGCCGACCACGATGACGTCGTATGCGGCGTCGATCATGCCGCCGGTTCCTGTTCGTCGAGGCTGGCAAGCTCGCCGAGCGTCACCGGCTTCAGCGGCGGCCGGATCCGGTAGAAGCCGACCTCCTCGACAGGGCGGTTCTGCGCGGCGGCGACGATATGGGCCATGGAATAGCCGCATTGCCGGCCCTGGCAGGGGCCCATGCCGGCGCGGGTGAAGGCCTTGAGCTGGTTGGGGCCGGGCCGGCCCTCGACCGCGCGGGCTCGGAGCTCGCCGGCGGTGACCTCCTCGCAGCGGCAAATCAGCGTCTCGTCGGGCGGAGCATAAAGCTGCGGGCGTGGCGCATAAAGCGCATCGAGGAAGGGGCGCAAAGCGAGCGCGCTGGAGAGGGCGCTTCGCTCGGGAGTAGCGGCGGTTTCGGCGGTGGCCTCGTCGAGCCGACCGAGTTTCGCCGCGATCCGCAGCGC
This sequence comes from Allobosea sp. FBZP-16, assembly GCF_002831785.1. Classification (NCBI taxonomy): domain Bacteria; kingdom Pseudomonadati; phylum Pseudomonadota; class Alphaproteobacteria; order Hyphomicrobiales; family Alloboseaceae; genus Allobosea; species Allobosea sp. FBZP-16. Next base: position 37,487 of record NZ_LNCQ01000028.1, read on the forward strand.
CGCGAGTCGACCGCGCGGTTCGGCCGCCTCGGCGCCGCCGATGCCGGCACCGTCTCCGGCGACGAAGATATTGGCCTGCGAACTCTCGCCCCAGGCATCGAGCACCGGGACATAGCACTGCTGGCCGGCATGCCAGCGCACGGCGCAGCCGAGCGCCAGCGGCGCATGGATGTTCGGCACCACGCCCTCATGGACCAACAGCACCTCGGCGGGGACCTCGGTCTCGCGGCCGTCTTCCGTGCGATAGCGCAGGCGCTGGAGACGGCCCTCTCCCTCGGCGCGCAGCTCGGTGACATGGCGGATGATCGGAACGCCGGCCCAGCGCAGCGCCAACGACCAGGACAGGCCTTTCAGGAGATCGCCGAGGCGGGCGAGCCCCTGCGGCAGGTGGCGCAGCGCTGGACCGACACGTCCACGCGGGGTGGTGTCGAGGAAGCCGGCGATGCGGCCGCCCGCTGCCAGAAGCTGGGTCATGTAGAGTAGAGGCAGCGGTCCGCAGCCGGCGATCCAGACCGGATTTTCAGGCACGGAATCGGCGGTCTTCAGCAGGATCTGCGCGGCGCCGACGGTGAGCACGCCCGGCAGGGTCCAGCCCGGAAAGGGCACAGGCCGCTCCTGCGCGCCGGTGGCGAGGATGATCGCCTGCGCCGTCATGATGCGCGCCTTGCCACCACGCGTGACGAAGGCGCGGAAGCCGGGCTCGATCTGCCAGAGCTGGCTCTCGGGTTCGTAGAAGGCGCCGCAGGCGCGGAAGGCCGCGGCGCGCTCGGTGCCGGACAGGTAGCTCAGCCCGAGCCGCTTGGCGCGCGACGTCGCGGCGACGGTCTCGATTCCCCGCCAGATCTGGCCGCCGGGCGTCGGCTGATCGTCGACGACACGGACGGAGAGCCCGTGGCGGCGGGCGGTGACGGCGGCGGCCATGCCGGCCGGGCCGGCGCCGACGATCAGGAGATCGGTGTGCTCGCTCATGCCGACAGGCTCCGGCGGCCCTGCTGGCGAGCGATGCGCATGCCGTCCGCGACCGGCGTCAGGCAGCTCTGGACCGAGCCCTGGCCGTCGATCTCGACCAGGCATTCGAAGCAGACGCCCATCATGCAATAGGGCGCGCGCGGGCTCTGCGAGACCGGCGTGGTCCGACTCCAGCCTTCCTTCTGGCGCAGCAGCACCGCGGCGACGCTTTCGCCGAGCTCGGCCGCGACGGGGCGTCCGTCGATGAAGATGGTGACCGCCTGCGGCCCCGGATCATGCAGCTTGCGGAACATCGAACCGACTCTGGTGGAAGGGAGAAAAGCGCTCGGGCAGGCTGCCCGCGGCGATCGCCGAGGCGAGCTCCTCGGCATGGAGGGCGGCGAGCGTCACGCCGGAATGGCAGAGCGCCACGAAGGCGCCGGGATGGCTCTGCGACTGCGCATAGATCGGGTAGCTGTCGGGCGTCATGATGCGCAGCCCGGCCCATTGCCTGACGAGGCCGACCTTCGCCAAGGCGGGAACGATCTGCACGGTCTTGCGGCTGAGCCGCGCCGCCGCCTCGCCGGTGGTGGAGACGTCGAAGCCGGGATCGTCCTTGGTCGCGCCGATCATCACCGTGCCCTCGCCGGTCTGGCGCAGGCCGCTGGCGGGCAGAGGCAGGAAGGGAGCGAGCCGTTCGGTGACCAGCACCTGGCCGCGCTCCGGTCGTAAGGGAACGTCGAGACCGACCTGGCGCGCCAGCTCGGGCGAGCCGAGCCCGGCGGCGACGACGATCCGCGGTGCCGTGAGCATCTCGCCGTCGAGAGTAAGCTTGAAATCGGTGCCGACACGCTCGATCCGTTGCACCCGCGCGCGATGGCGTAGCGCGCCGCCATGATGGACGACGCCGGCATGCAGCGCCGCCAGAAGCCGCAGGGGGTTGGCGTGCCCGTCGCGCCGGCCGAAGCTGGCGCCGGCGACGTCCGGACCGAGCGTCACCTTGGGCAGCAGCTTTTCCAGTGCCGGGCGATCCAGCATCTCCCAATCCGGCTCGTCGTCGCCGCGCTGGTTATGGAGGCGCAGCAGATCGACGCGGCGCTTCTCATAGCCTTCTTCGCCGAGGCAGAAGGCAAGGCCGCCATTTTGCTCATAGGCGAGGTCGATCGCCGTTTCTGTCTCCAATTCTCCGGTGAAGCCGCGCCAGAGCGCGATGCTGTCGCGGGTCAGGGCCTGGTAGGCCGGCATGCCCAGGCCCTTGCCCTGCAGCCAGACCAGCCCGAAATTCGCCCGCGCCGCGCGGAAATCGCCATCGTCGCCGTCGAGCAGCAGCACCTTCTGCTGCCTGCGGGCGAGGCCGTAGGCAATGGCGGCCCCGACCGTTCCTCCCCCGATAACGACGATGTCCGGCCGCATGAAAATCCCTTTCGCCCTTTGACGTTAGGGAGCGACATTGTATTTCGTCAAAGTCGTTTTTCTCTGCACTCTATTCCCTGGGGTTATGCCATGGTGAGGCGGCTCAATCTGCGCCAGGTCGAGGCCTTCAAGGCGGTGATCGAATACGGCACCGTCAGTCGCGCCGCGGAGATGATGAACGTCTCGCAGCCGGCGATGAGCAAGCTGATCGCCCATCTCGAAGAGGATACGGCTCTACGCCTGTTCGACCGCGTGAAAGGCAGGCTCGTCGCGACGCGGCGCGGCATGCGGCTCTACGAGGAGATCGACCGGATTTTTGCCGGCGTGCGCCAGGTCGAGAATGCGGTCGAGGCGATCCGCCGCGACGAGCAGAGCCGCCTCCTGATCGGGGTCATGCCGGCCCTCTCCGGCTCCTTCATCCAGGAGGCGACCTCGCGCTTCCTCGCCAGGCAGCCCCGCGTGTTCTGCTCGGTCCAGTCGCGCAGCTCGCAATGGATTTCCGATGCGCTGGTCACGCACAGGCTCGATGTCGGCCTGATCATCGCCCCGGTCGACAACCCCTATGTCGCCGCCGAGCCAATGATGGGCCATCCCGTTGTCTGCATCCTGCCGCTCGGCCATCCGCTGACGGCGAAGGAGGTGATCACGCCGCGCGATCTCGCCGGCGTCCCCTTCATCTCTTTCGATCCGGAAAGCCATACCCATCGCAGCATCAGCCGGGTGCTGGAAGGCCATGGCGTCGTGCCGGAGGTGGTGATGGTCGCGAATGTCTCGCCGACCCTCTGCGAGTTCGTCGCGGCCGGCGTCGGCGTCTCGCTGGTACATCCGCTGATCGTCGGCGGCCTGCGCGACAAGATCGCGATCCGCCGCTTCGAGCCGGAATTCCAGCTCGATTTCCAGCTCTGCCGCAACCGCGACAGTCGCAATGCCAGGTTGGTCGCGGCCTTCCTGGAAAGCGCGCGCGAGGCGGCGGCGGAAATCTCGCGGACGATCCTGACGCCGACTCCGGGCTGATCATGGGTAGCGGCTACGCTTCGATCTGGCTGAAGCGTCATTGCGAGCGCAGCGAAGCAATCCAGGGGACGTAGAGCATTGCCGCCCTGGATTGCTTCGTCGCTCCGCTCCTCGCAATGACGAACTCTCGCCCAAACGGCGATCGGATTTGATCGAAATTGCTGAGGCCTCAGCGCGCCTTCAGCGTGGTCTGCTCGGTGATCGGCGGGGCGAGGTTGAGCGCGCCCTTCAGCTCGTAGCCGAAGTCGAGCTTGTCGCTGCGGGCCCACACCTGGCGCAGTTCGAACAGCGGAATGGCGCAGACATCGTCCATGATCTTGCGCTGCGCCTCCTTCCACAGCGCCTTCTGCGCATCGGCATTGGGAGCGACCCGGGCTTCCTCGATCTCCTTGTCGGCGATGGCGCAGTGCGAGAAGTTCGTCGCCGCGGTCGGGGTGTTCACCGTCGCGCGCGAGTGGAAGAACTCGCTGAGATAGGTGTCGGCGATCGGGAATCGCGCCGCCCCGTAGAAGACGAGCCCGCTCAGGTCCTTGCGGCTCTGGCTCTGATAGGTCGCGTGGTCGACGACCTGCATTTCCAGCTTGATCCCGGCCTTGGCGAGCTGTGCCTGGATGATCTCCATGAACGGCTGCTGCGCCGAGATGTTGGAAACGATCGCCTTGATGGTGATGCCGTCCTTGTGGCCGGCCTCGGCCAGCAGGGCTTTGGCCCTGGCGAGATCGAAGCCATAGCGCAGCGTGCAATCCTCGCCGAGATAGCCGGGCGGCACGATCGAGCAGCCCTTGGGGCCGACATCCTTGCCGACGAAGCGCACGAGGTCGTCGACATTGACGGCGGCGGCGATGGCGCGGCGCACGCGGATGTCGTCGAGCGGCGGCTGGCTGCGGTTGATGTGCAGCAGCCGGTATTCACCGGGCTGGAAGATCTCGACATTGAAGCCGGGGCGCTTGCGGGCTGAATCGACCCAGCGCTGCTCGCGCTTGCCGTAGAACAGGTCGAGCTCGCCGGAGGTGAAGGCGAGCTCGCGCGCGCTGTCCGAGGGGATGGCGCGCATCATGATCGTGTCGATCTTGGGCTTGCCGCGGAAATAGTCGGGGTTGGCGGCGAGCTTCACATATTGCTGGGTTACCTGCTCGACGAAGGTGAAGGCGCCGGTGCCGACGGGCTTGGCGCCATAGCGGTCGCCCAGTTCCTCGCCGGCCTTGCGGCTGACGATGTTGCCGCCATGGTAGTTGGAGACGCGGCCGAGGAAATTCACGTCCGGGTATTTCAGGGTGATCCGGACGGTGAGGTCGTCGACCTTCTCAACCTTGTCGATCGCCGAGAAATCGGAGGAGAAGGTCGAGCGCTTCGGATCGCCGGCGCGCTGCAGGGAATAGACGACGTCGTCGGCATCGAGCGTACCCCAGTCGCCATGGAACTTGACGCCCTTGCGCAGGTGGAAGGTCCAGACCTTGCCATCCGGCGAGATCTCCCAGCGCTCGGCGAGGTCGGGTTCGAGATCCTTGGGATCGGCGCTGCCGGGCTTGAAGCGCACCAGGCCGTTATAGAGCCAGCCGACCAGCGCCTTGTCGTCGGTCGCGCTGGCGCGGTGGGCATCGAGCGTCGAGACATTGCTGGCGCCCGAGCTGACCCGGAGGACTGTCTCCTGCGCCAGCGGCTGACCGTGCAGGCCGGCAACCAGCATCAGGCCCGCAAGCCCGGTGGCATGCATCTTCATCGCTTTGTCCCCTCTTTGCTTGCTGGAGCGATAGTGGGGACGGCCAACCCAGTCTGTCCAAGTCGAAATCGGGGATGAGGTATTCTGCAGGGTTATGGCGAGGCGTGCGCTCGCTGCACCATCGCCAGGCCACGAAGCGGGCTGGAGTTCAGTAGCGATTGCGCTGGGTGATGTCGCGGATCGCGGTCAGGCCGGACATCGCCTGTGGCGAGCCATTGGCGCGGTAGAGCGCCTGGAAGACCTGCGCGGCATCGTCGAAGCGGCCGAGATTGAAATAGGACCAGCCGCGCATCAGCATCAGGTCGGTGCTCTCGGAGGCATAGCGCGCCCGTTCGCCGAGCGTGATCAGCGCACCGTTGAAGTCCTTGGCATCGTACTGGGCATAGAAACGTTCGGAGAGCAGCAGGCTCTGGAGCTCCTTGCGACGTGCCGGGGGCAGATTGGAGCTGGCGGCCGCGGCGCCCGCCTCCGCCGTCAGTCCCTGCTGCAGCTTCGCATAGGCCTTCCCCGCGGCGGCATCCGCGGCGATCTGGGCATTGCCGCTGCGCTGGGCGGCGTCGAAGGCTTCGGCCGCGGCGGCCGGCCGCTTCAGGTTGAGCAGGCACCAGCCGCGCTGCAGCGCCGCCGCCCCGCTG
>NZ_LNCQ01000027.1:0-27406 GCF_002831785.1 Allobosea sp. FBZP-16
GCATCCTGATCGCGTTCGCGGCGATGAAGGCGCTGGGGCTGGGCTCCAACATCATGAGTCTGGGCGGCATCGCGATCGCGGTCGGCGCAATGATCGACGCCGCCATCGTGATGATCGAGAACGCTCACAAGCATCTGGAGCGCAGCACCCCGGGCAAGCCGCGCATCGAGATCATCATCGAGGCGGCCAGCGAGGTCGGGCCGGCATTGTTCTTCAGCCTGCTCGTGATCACAGTCTCCTTCCTGCCGATCTTCACGCTGGAGGGCGAGGAGGGCCGGCTGTTCGGGCCGCTCGCCTACACCAAGACCTTCGCGATGGCGGCGGCCGCGTTCCTGTCGGTGACGCTTGTGCCGGCGTTGATGGTCGTGTTCGTGCGAGGCCGGATCATCCCGGAGCGCAAGAACCCGATCAACCGGGCGCTGATCTGGCTCTACCGCCCGCTGATCAGGGGCGTGCTCCGGGCGAGAGTGCTGACGATCCTGCTGGTGCTGGTCGTGCTCGGCGTCAGCGTCTGGCCGGCGCGGCAGCTCGGCTCGGAGTTCATGCCGACGCTGAACGAGGGCACGCTGATGTACATGCCCACGACTCTGCCGGGCATCTCCGTCACCAAGGCGGCCGAGCTGCTCCAGACCCAGAACCAGATCATCCGGTCCTTTCCGGAGGTCGCCTCGGTTTACGGCAAGGCCGGCCGAGCCCAGACCGCGACCGACCCAGCCCCGACCGAGATGTTCGAGACCATCATCCACCTCAAACCCCAGGAGCAATGGCGGGCCGGAGTCACCTCCGACACGCTCAAGGCCGAGATGGACAAGGCGCTGCAGTTCCCCGGGTTCTCCAACGCCTGGACGCAGCCGATCCGCGCCCGCATCGACATGCTGGCGACCGGCATCCGCACCCCGATCGGCATCAAGGTCTTTGGCGACGATCTGACGAAGATGGAAGGCGTCGCGCGCCAGATCGAGACCGTTCTAAAGGCCGTGCCGGGCACCACCAGCGCTTATGCCGAGCGCGTCATCGGGGGGTATTTCCTCGACATCGTGCCCGACCGCATCGCGCTTGGGCGCTACGGGCTCTCGGTCGGCGACGTTCAGGGCGCGGTCACGATGGCGCTGGGCGGCGAGACCGTGACGACGACGGTCGAGGGCCGCGAGCGCTACGGCGTCACCATCCGCTATCCGCGCGATTTGCGCTCAGACCCGCAGGCTATCGCGCGCGAGGTCCAGGTGACGATGCCGTCGGGCGGATCCGTGCCGCTCGGCGAGGTTGCGAAAATCGAGCGCAAGCGCGGTGCGACCACGATCCGCACCGAGAACGGCCAGCTCGCGATCTACATCTTCGTCGATATCGCCGGGCGCGATCTCGGCGGCTATGTCCGCGAGGCGCAAGGAGCGATCGCGAAAGCCGTCCAGCTCCCGGCTGGCTATCGCGTCGCCTGGAGCGGACAGTTCGAATATCTCGAGCGGGCCGAGGCGCGCCTCAAGCTGGTCGTGCCGGTGACGCTCGCGATCATCTTCCTGCTGCTCTACCTGAATTTCCGCAGGCTGACCGAGACGTTCATCGTCATGCTCTCGCTGCCATTCGCGCTGGTCGGCGGCATCTGGCTGCTCTGGTGGCTCGGCTTCAACATGTCGGTCGCCGTTGCGGTCGGCTTCATTGCGCTCGCCGGCGTCGCTGCCGAGACCGGCGTGATCATGCTGATCTATCTCGACCAGGCCCTGAAGGAGGTGCGGGCGCGCTGCGCGGCGGAAGGACGAGCCTTCACCCGCGCCGATCTTCGCGACGCGATCATGCTCGGCGCGGTCGAGCGGCTTCGGCCAAAAATCATGACCGTGATCGCGATCATGGCGGGCCTGCTGCCGATCCTCTGGAACACCGGCACGGGCTCGGAGGTGATGCAGCGCATTGCCACCCCGATGATCGGCGGCATGGTCTCCTCGACCGTGCTGACGCTGTTGGTGATCCCGGCGATCTACGGGCTGGTCAAGGGCTGGGGGCTGCCGGCGGCGGCTGGGCTGTCCGGCCGTCATCCGACGGATGGCGGCGCCAATTCAGGCACGGTCGCCAGTTCGCCGATCGTGTCTGAGCCCGTCCAGTGAGCGATCAAGCGTCTTCAAGGCGGCGTCAGGCGACGACGCTTCGGGTCCGAGCATATCGAGCACGGGACATGGCGCGAGCGGCTCACTGGTGCAGCGCGCGACGGATGCGGCGAGGATACTCTCCAGCCTCGTCAGGTCTGCGAGCTTGCGACGCACCTCGGTGAGGTGCGTCGACGCGATGTCCTTGACCTCCGCGCAGGAGCCATGGCGGGGGTCGTTCAGGATCAGGAGGGCGCGAATCTCGTCGATGCTGAACCCCAGCTCGCGGCCTCGGCGAATGAAGGCCAGCCGCCTGACATGGGCGTCGTCGTAGACGCGATGGCCGCCCGACGTGCGCGGCGGCGCGGGCATCAGCCCGATAGTCTCATAGTAGCGGACCGTCTCGAGATTGACGCCTGCGGCTTGTGCAAGCTGTCCCGCGGCGATGCCTCGCGCCTTTGTGAGCATATGTGGCTTGATCCCGTAGTGGCTACGGGAGGCAGAGTGCCATGGATCGAAACGGAGCACCATTCATGTTCAGCGCGGAACTCGGAAAGTCGAGCACGACGGAGCCTCTCCCGGCGCCATCCACGCGCCTCCTGGCCGGGACGGGCGCGGTCGTTGGGATCGGCGCGCTGGTCGCATCCTCATGCTGCGTGCTGCCGATCGCGCTCGCGGGACTTGGAGCGACGGGGGCGGTCTTCAGCGGCCTTGCCTTCCTGGCCGATATCCGGCCGCTGCTTATTGCCGGCGCTGCGGGTATGCTGGCTCTCGGCTGGGCTTTTTTCTTCTGGCGAAGGCGCAGGCCGAGCTGTGATGGCGACACATGCGCCAAGCCAGGAACATCCCGCCGCACGATCGGACTGCTCGGCTTCGGCTCTCTGGTCGTCGGGCTGGCGCTCGTCTGGTCGCCCTATATCGAGCCGGCCCTGCTCAAGCTGACGCGGTGATCCTCATGCAGCTTGAATCGACTCTGACTTGTCCTCGCTGCGCCCATCAGGCGACTGAGACGATGCCGACGGACGCCTGCTGGTTTTTCTACGAATGCAAGAGCTGCGGAGTACTGCTGCGACCGCTTGAAGGCGATTGCTGCGTGTTCTGCTCTTATGGCGACGTGCCCTGTCCGCCGATTCAGGCCGCCAGCGATGGACAGCCGTCAGCGGCGGGCTGCTGTGCGCCTCGGATCGCGGCGCGAACCGGCTCCGGGGACGGATTTTAGGTCTGCGCCCAAGCGAGCTGTTTTCGGTTCGCGCCTGCCGGCCGACCCGCGTTCTCGCAGGCCGGCTGGAACCTCGTCAGCTCATGCGCTTGATCTCGGCATAGGCGCCTTTGGTGCGCAGGATGATGGTCACCGGCTTCGTGCCGCGGTTGCGCCAGAACCAGCCATGGCCGCCGTCGAATTCGGCGGTCAGCACGCCGGTATCGCCCGCTACCGCGCGGCCGGTCTTGTAGCTCTTCTCCTTGGCGCCGGGGCCGGGCGTGCCGTGCATGTCGTAGTTGACGACACCGTCCTTGACGCTCCACTCGAAGGTGACCTTTGCGCCCTTGACCATGGTGAGCTTGTATTCGGTCCCCTTGGTCGGATCGAGCGTGATCACGGTCTCGTCGGTCTTCTCGGCCTGGGCGAGATCGAGCCGTTCGCCGGCCTGCGCAGGCGAGACGAGGAGCCCGGCCAGCGTGGTCAGCAGGCCGGAGCGCTGGTCCGGGGCCGGCGTCGCGGGGGCCGGTTGAATCGGCGTCGTGGAGAGGTCCTTCAGGCGGTCGGCCTCGGCTTCGGCTGCGAGCTGGGTCTTGATCTCGCCCATCTCGGTCAGCCTGAGCATGCGGCCGACGCCGGTGGGGTCGATCGCGTATTCGGCGGGCAGCACGATGGTCACGAGGATGCCGGCCGCCGCGACGATGGCGATGGCGGTCGAGCGCAGAAGCTGGGCGTTAGTCGGCAGTTCGGCGCGGGTCGGGATGTCGGTGTTGTACATGAGACGTGTGTCCTTGGGGTTCAGGAAACGAAATAGCCGGTGAGCTGGTAGCCGACGAGCACGAAGCCGGCGGTGAGCATCCAGACGTTTGCGGTGTAGGCATGACGCCAGAAGCTGGCCGTGCGCCGCCAGTAGCCCATGACGATCAGGATCATGCCGAGCGCCGTGAGCTGGCCGAGTTCGACGCCGACATTGAAGGCGAGCAGGTTCGGGATGAGCCCGTCCGGGGAGATCTGGTATTCCAGTATTTTGGTCGAGAGACCAAAACCATGGAACAGGCCGAAGATCAGCGTCGCCGCCTTGGTGTTCGGTTGGAAGCCAAGCCAGCGCTGGTAGGCGCCCATGTTGTCGAGCGCCTTGTAGACGACCGACAGCCCGATGATGGCGTCGATGAGGTAGCTGTTGATCCCGACGTTGAAATAGACGCCGAGCAGCATGGTCGTGGAGTGGCCGATCGCGAACAGGCTGACATAGAGCGCGATGTGCTTGAGGCGGTAGAGGAAGAAGATCACCCCGAACAGGAACAGGATGTGGTCGTAGCCCGTCACCATGTGCTTGGCGCCGAGATAGACGAACGGGAGCAGGTTCACCCCCGTGATCTCCTTGATGTAGCCCTTGTCGCCCTCGGCTACGGCGTGGGCCAGCGCCGCATCGATGCCCGGCATAACCAGGACGATCGCCAGTACGAGGGAAAGGAGCAGGCGCAAGGCTGCTTGTCGCAGCAGGCGCCGCCCTCCGGTGGAAGGTGGTTGCATGACTGATCCGATGGTTCGTCGTTGAAGGCTGCCGCGAGCGCGGCGCTGAGTTCAGGCGACGGCGGATCGAGGCGGGCGTTCCAGACCGCCGGGTCGCTCCGAGGCGGATCGCCGATGCTCGTGCCGGATCGGGGTCCGCACGAAGCGCGGCGTGCCGAGCTGGATCAGGCCGACGACATCCGCCGTCTCGTGGACATGGTCGGCGGTATTGTGCCCATGGACATGGCCTGGCAAGCGCTCGTCGGGCTCGCCCTCTTCATGGGCATGGCCGTGCTCGGCGATCGAAGCGGCGAGTTCCGCATGCCGTAAGACCTCGGCCTGCGCGATGGCGTAGGCGTTGTGCCCGGCAGAGACGTGCGCAGCCGAGAGCGTCATGCAGAGCGCCATCGCGAGGGCGATGACGAGGCTGAACCCGGCTCGAAGGCGGCGGCGCGACATGGGCAGAGCGTAGAGCCCTTCTTCTTGACGACAATTTGACCGGAGACGACGAACGACGAGTCACGTGACCGCATTGACGTATCCTACCCAGGAGGATACGGAAAGCCATGTCCGAGAGCCATCTCCACGCGACCCATCCCGCCATCGTCAAGCGGCTGAAGCGGGCCGACGGGCACCTGCGCAAGGTTATCGAGATGATCGAGGCCGGTCGTTCCTGCCTCGACATCGCCCAGCAATTGCAGGCTGTGGAGAGCGCGATCGGGCAGGCCAAGAAGACCCTGATCCAGGACCATCTCGACCACTGCCTCGACGAAGTCGTCGGGCCCTTGCCGCATAAGCAGCGCGAGGTGGTCGACGCCTTCAAGGCCATCGCGAAATACCTTTAGGGCCCACCCCATGCTGGCTATCCTCGCCAACCGGACCTATCGCCACCTCTTTCTCGCGCAGGTCATCGCGCTGGTCGGCACCGGCCTTGCGACGGTCGCGCTAGGTCTTCTCGCGTATGATCTCGCGGGTGCGAATGCGGGCATCGTGCTCGGCACAGCGCTGGCCATCAAGATGATCGCCTATGTCGGCGTCGCGCCGATCGCGTCCGCCTTCGCTGAGTGCCTGCCGCGCCGGAGCATGCTGGTGGGGCTCGATCTCGTTCGCGCGGCCGCGGCGCTGCTGCTGCCTTTCGTCACGGAGATCTGGCAGGTCTATATGCTGATCTTCGTGCTGCAGTCGGCCTCGGCCGCCTTCACGCCGACCTTCCAGGCGACGATTCCCGACATCCTGCCCGATGAGAAGGACTACACCCGGGCACTCTCGCTTTCGCGGCTGGCCTACGATCTGGAGAGCCTGCTGAGCCCGGCGCTAGCGGCGCTGCTGCTGACCGTGATCAGCTTCCACAACCTCTTCGCCGGCACGGTCATCGGCTTCATCGCCTCGGCCGCGCTGGTCGTGTCTGTCATTCTGCCGAACCCGAAGCCCGGCGAGCCGCGTGGCGTCTACGACCGCACCACGCGGGGCCTGCGGATTTACCTCGCGACGCCACGGCTGCGCGGGCTGCTGGCGCTGAGCCTCGCCGTCTCGGCGGCAGGCTCCATGGTCATCGTCAATACGGTGGTTCTGGTTCAGGCGACCTATGGCCTGACGCAGCAGGCGACCGCGCTCGCGCTGGCGATGTTCGGCGCGGGCTCGATGACGGCCGCCTTCGCGCTGCCGCGCCTGCTCGACCGCCTCGACGACCGCAGGCTGATGTTGATTGCCGGCGCTGCGCTTCCGGTCCTATTGATGCTGGGCACGCTGGTTCCCGGCTTTTCCGTCCTGCTGCCGCTCTGGTTCGCGCTCGGCTTCTCCTACAGCCTGACCCAGACGCCGTCGGGTCGCCTTTTGCGGCGCTCTGCCCATCCGGAGGATCGGCCGGCGCTGTTCGCCGCCCAATTCGCCCTCTCGCATGCCTGCTGGCTGATAACCTACCCGGCGGCGGGCTGGCTGGGCGCGACGATCGGCTTGCCCGCGACATTCGTGGCGATGGCGATCATCGCCGGGCTGGCGCTGGCGATCGCCTTGCGTGTCTGGCCGGCGGGGGATCCCGACGAGATCGAACACGAGCATCCCGGCCTCGAAGCCGACCATCCGCATCTGGCGGGTGCGGGCAGGCGGCATCGGCATGCCTTCGTGATCGACCGAAATCATCTTGCCTGGCCGACGCGCGGCTGAGCGGCTTGAGCATGGGCCCGCTATCGGAAATCGTTCCTATTATCCGACATCTCGCCGCAGGCGAGACGCTGTTTGCGGCCGGGGACGAAACGCGCGGCTTCTTTATGGTGCGCACGGGACGCGTCAGGCTCGTGCGCTTCGGCGGCGATGGCCGTGAGACGGCGCTGTTCACCGCTGGGCCGGAAGAGCGCTTCGCCGAGGCCTCACTTTTCGCCGAGCGCTACCATTGCGACGCCATCGCCCTGAGTGAAGCCGTCGTCGCGTGCTTTCCCAAGGCCGCCAGCCTCGCGCTACTGGGCGATGATGCGACCGCACGGCTCGACCTGACGGCCGATCTCGCCCGGCAGGTGATGACGCTCCGCGCGCGGTTGACGGTGCGCGACATCCGCTCGGCGCGCGAGCGGGTGATCGCCTTCCTCGTCGCGGAAGCCAGCGAAGACGGACGCACGGTCGCCTTTGACGGCTCGCTGCGGGACATCGCCGTCGCGATTGGCCTGACGCCCGAGGCGTTCTACCGGACGCTGGCCCGACTTGAGGCGCAGGGGACGATTTCACGGAAGACCGGCCACATTGTCCTGACATGATCTCGATCATGTCGCGATGTCACGATCTCCGGCAGGTTGGGCGCGAAGGAGAACCCCGATGAGCCGCCTCGCCTTGACCACCATACTCGTTTTGATCTCGGCAGGCCTCGCGTCGGCCGCGCCGGCATGGGGGCAGACGCACAGCTCCTATGCCGGCGAGCAGAGCCGGGCGATCAAGGCGCTGTCGCCCAAGGAGTTCGACGATCTCGCGCAAGGCCGCGGCATGGGCCTCGCCAAGGCAGCCGAACTCAACCGCTATCCCGGGCCGATGCACGCGCTCGAGCGTGCGGACCTGCTCAGCCTGTCAAGCCGTCAGCGACAAGCGTTGGAGTCGATCAAGGCGCGGATGAACGTCGAGGCGAAGGCGGTTGGCGGAGAGCTTCTGGGCCTCGAACGCGAACTGGACGCAGGCTTCGCCGCCCGCAAGATCGACGCGCAGCGCCTCAAGGCGCTGACGGAACGGATCGGCGTCAGGCAGGGAGCCCTGAGGGCGGTCCATCTCGTCGCCCATATCGAGACTGCGGCGGTGATGTCGGCGGAGCAGATCGCGCGATACGATCACCTGCGCGGCTATGGCGGCAATCGAATCGCGCCGATGCCGGAGTCAGGGCATGGCGGCCACGGTGCGCCCAAGCACTGACCGTCGATCGACCAAGCTCCGCGTCAACCGCTTGCAATGATGTCGTTCAAGGCGTCCACGAACAGGTCGATCTCATCCTCGGAATTGTAATAGTGCGGCGACACGCGCAGAACGGTCGGGAGATTCCGGGCGCTGGCGTCGAGAAGCGTGCTGTTCGGCTTCGAGACGCTGACGTTGATCGCCCGTTGAGTCAGCTCCGACCGGATCGCTTCCGAGGCAAGACCGCTGACCGCGAAGCTTACGATCGCAGCGCGATCACGTCCGAGATCGTGCAGTGTCACCCGTGGCAAGCGTTCGAGTTCCGCTTTTACATGGTCGGTGAGGTGCAGGCAGCGAGCCCTGATGGCGTCGAGGCCGAGACCGAGCGCGTAATCGACCGCGGCGCCCAGTCCAAGCCTTGCGGCGTAGTTCTTCTCCCATGTCTCGAACCGGCGCGCATCCGGCCTCAGCGCATAGCGGTCGGCGCCAACCCAGGGCGCGCCGAAGTGGTCGATCATCGCCGGTTCGAGTGTCTCGAGCATCGCCCGTCGGACGTAGAGGAACCCCGTGCCGCGCGGACCGCGCAGGAACTTGCGTCCCGTTGCGGCGAGCAGATCGCAACCGATCTCTTCGACATCGATCGGGAGCTGACCGACCGCCTGGCAGGCGTCAAGGAGGTAGGTCACGCCATGACGGCGCGCGATCTTCCCGACCGCAGCAGCAGGATTGATCAGCCCGCCATTTGTAGGGATCCAAGTGATGGCGATGAGCTTGACCCGCTCGTCCATCATCGCTGCGAGAGCATCCGGATCGAGAGCACCCGTCTCGTCGTCGGGCACGACCTCGATCGTGACGCCGGTTCGGCGCGCCATCTGGAGGAAAGCAACATAATTTGCAGCGTACTCGGCGCGAGCGGTCAGGATCCGATCGCCCGCCTGGAAGCGCTGCGCATAGAATGCCATCTGCCATGCGACGGTCGCGTTTTCCGTCAGCGCGATCTCGTCATCGCCGGCATTGATCAGCCTGGCGACGGAGGCATAGACGGCCGAGACGGCCTCTGCCCTCATGTCGGCGGCCTCGTAGCCGCCACGCATCGCTTCAAGATCGAGGTGATCCTTCATGGCCGCGATGACCGGCGCTGGCATGAGGCTGGCGCCGGCGTTGTTGAGATGGATGCGATGAGCGGTGCCGGGTGTGTCCGCGCGCAAGCTGGCGATATCCAGTCGGTTGATCTGATTCACGTGTCGATCGCCTTGCCGGTCAATGCCGGCGGCTGAACGTGTCGCCCTCGTCGCATGTGCAGTCGGCGTGTGTTTTCGCCTTGCCGCGCTTTTTCTCAGCAGGCGGTTGGCGGGCGTCGGGAAGCGCGAGATCGGCCAGGATCGGGCATTCGGGCCGGTCGTCGCCGTGGCAGGTCTGGGCCAGATGCCGGAGCGTCCGTGACATGGCCTGAAGCTCGTCGATCTTGGTCTCTAGATCGCGGACATGCTTCATCGCGAACGTCTTCACGTCGGCGCTGGCCCGGCTCTTGTCGCGCCACAGCGCCAGAAGTTCGCGGGCCTCCTCGATCGAGAAGCCCAGCGTGCGGGCCCGCTTGATGAAGCGAAGCTCGTGGATCTCCTCGGCCGTGTAGACCCGGTACCCAGCCTGGGTGCGGATTGGCGGCTCGATCAGGCCGATGCTCTCGTAGTAGCGGATCATCTTCGCGGTGACGCCCGATGCCGTCGCCGCCTGGCCGATGTTCATGTCGATAGCTCCTGGTTCTGCAACAGATTCATTCGGCGGGCGCGAGCTGCGCCGGGCGGGAGGGCTCCGGTTCGACCCGGGCCCGCCGGCCGAAGCGCTTCAGCCGCAGCGCATTCGCCAGCACGCTGACGCTGGAGAGCGCCATGGCGAGGCCGGCGAACATCGGCGACATCAGCACGCCGAAGGCCGGATACAGCGCACCGGCTGCAACGGGGATGAGCACGACGTTGTATCCGAAGGCCCAGACGAGGTTCTGGCGGATGTTGGCGATCGTGGCCTGCGACAGCGCGATGGCCGTGGCGACGCCGGAGAGATCGCCGGACATGAGCACGACGTCGGCGCTCTCGATCGCGATGTCAGTGCCGGTGCCGATCGCGATGCCGACATCGGCCTGCGCCAGCGCCGGCGCATCGTTGATCCCGTCACCGACGAAGGCGACGCGGACACCGCCGACCTGCAGCAACTTGACTACCTCGGCCTTGCCGGTGGGCAGCACCTCGGCCACGACCTCGTCGATTCCAAGCCGGGCCGCGATCGCCTTGGCCGTGCGCTCGTTGTCGCCGGTGATCATGACGACGCGCAGGCCGAGGCCATGCAGCGCGGCGATGGCGGCGGGCGTCGTCTCCTTCACGGGATCAGCGACCGCGATGATGGCCGCGAGCCGGCCGTCGATCGCAGCAAAGAGCGGCGTCTTGCCGGCGTCGCCAAGTTGCGCGGCCTGCTTGGCGAAGGGCGAAAGATCGAGACCAAGACGACGCATCAGCCGATCGGCGCCGACCTCGACGCGACGGCCATCGACACGCGCCGCCGCCCCGAATCCGGGCTCGCTGGAGAAGTCCGTCGGCTCGGCCAGCATCAGTCCGCGCTGCCTCGCACCGGCGACGATCGCCTCGGCCACGGGATGCTCCGAGAGGGTTTCAACCGTGGCCACGAGGCGCAGCACCTCGTCCTCCGCGAACCCGTCCGTCACCGCGATGTCGGTCAGTTCCGGCCGGCCCTTCGTCAGCGTGCCCGTCTTGTCGAGCGCGATGACCTTTGAGTCCTTGAGGCTCTGCAGCGCTTGCCCCTGCCGAAACAGGATGCCGAGCTCGGCGCCCTTGCCGGTGCCGACCATGATCGAGGTCGGCGTCGCCAGGCCCATCGCGCATGGGCAGGCGATGATCAGCACGGCGACAGCGTTAACGAGCGCGTAGGACAGCGCCGGGCTCGGGCCGAAGATCAGCCAGATCGCGAAGGTGAGCAGAGAAAGCCCGATCACGGCGGGCACGAACCACATCGTCACCCTGTCAACGACCGCCTGGATCGGCAGCTTTGCGCCCTGCGCCGCCTCGACGGTCGCGACGATCTGCGCGAGCAAAGTGTCGGCCCCGACCTTGCGAGCGCTGAAGCGGAACGAGCCCGTGCCGTTGACCGTCCCGCCGGTGACGGCAGAGCCAGCCTGCTTGCGGGCCGGGATCGGCTCGCCGGTGATCATCGCCTCGTCGACATAAGACGATCCGGAGACGACCTCGCCATCGACGGGGATGCGTTCGCCCGGCCGCACGATGACGACGTCGCCGACGATCACCGTCTCGATAGCCACGTCGGCCTCGCTGCCGTCGCGCAGCACGCGCGCCGTCTTGGCCTGGAGCGACATCAGCCGGCGGATCGCCTCGCTCGTCGAACCCTTGGCGCGCGCCTCGATCCAGCGCCCGATCAGGATCAGGGTCACGATCACCGCGCTCGCCTCGAAATAGGTGTATTCGGTCCCGTCCGGCAACAGGCCGGGCATGAAGGTCGCTACGCTCGAATAGAGGAAGGCCGCGGTCGTGCCGAGCGCCACCAGCGAGTTCATGTCCGGAGCGCCACGCAGCAGCGCCGGCCACCCCTTGCGGATGAAGCGCTGGCCGGGCACCGCCATCACGAAGCCGGCGAGCAGGAACGACAGCACCTTGATGTTGAACTCGCCGATCCGGCCGGCAAGAAAATGGTGCAGCGTCTCGGACATGTGCATGCCCATCTCGAAGACGAGCAGCGGCAGGGTGGCGATCGCCGCCAGGACGACGTCACGGCGCAACCCCGAGAGTTCGGTTTCCCGGGCCTGACGTTCGCGGTCGGCTGTATCGACCGCATTCCGGATCGGTTCGGCCTCGTAGCCGGCGGCGGAGACTGCCTCGACGAGCGAGGGCGCCATCTCCGGCCCGCCCAGCACGCGCACGGATGCACGCGAGGTCGCCAGATTGACGGCTGCGTCGAGGACGCCTGGCACCGCCTTGAGCGCACGCTCGACTCGCCCGACGCAGGAGGCGCAGGTCATGCCGGAGACACTCAACTCGACGACGCTCTCCCTCGGCTCGTAGCCCACCTTGCGGATGGCCGCGTCAATGGCCGCCGTCTCGACCCTGCCGGACGAGAGGGCGACGTGCGCCCGCTGCGTCGCCAGGTTCACCGAGACGCCACCGACGCCCTCGACCCCTGCGATCGCCCGCTCCACGCGGCCGACGCATGAGGCGCAGCTCATTCCTTCGACAGGAAAATCCAACTGAATGCCGTGTGAGGCCGGGTTTCTGGCCATCGTTGCAGTCGACATGACGTGTCTCCGAACTGTGATGGCAAGGGATATGGTGCTTCCCATAATGGTAAGGTCAAGCGCTATCGGAGCGTTCGAAGAAAAATTCTTCGGACGCGCCGAGGCGGCGAAAAAAGCCTCTTGACCTTACCACTGTGGAAAGCCGCAGCCTCCTTCTCACCCGCACATCAACAGGAGGCTTCAGCCATGTGCTCGTGCCAGCAACATTCCAATTCCACATCCGAAACCGTCGCTACCCCATCGGCAAGCGGGCTCAATTTCCGCGTAGACGACATGACCTGCGGCCATTGCGCCGGCACGATCAAGAAGGCGATCGAGACGACCCTGCCTGGCACGACCGTCGATGCCGATCCGGCCTCCAAGCTCGTGAACGTGACGGGCTTCGGCGACTATGCCGCCATCAAGGCGATCGTGACCGACGCTGGCTACACGCCAAGCGCCGCGCCCGTCGCAGCCTGAGTGAAATCCGGGGGCAGAAAGCGGCACGAGGTCGTCTGACCTACGCAAGCCGCTCGTCCCGCAACAGAGGGGATTGTCATGAAGAGCATCATTCTGGCCGCGCTTGCTCTTGCCGGCGCGGCCGCCCTCCCGGCGGAAGCTGCCGAGGGCGACACCGTCAAGGCCATCAGGGCGCGGGGCGAGCTGCTCTGCGGCGTCTCGACCGGCGTCTCGACAGGCATGTCGACACTGGACAACCAAGGCAACTGGAAGGGTATGGAGGTTGAATTCTGCCGGGGCCTGGCTGCTGCGATCCTCGGTGACGCCAGCAAGGTGAAGTTCGTCCCACTCGAATTCCGGGTCGCCTTCACGACGCTGCAGTCCGGCGCCGCCGACATCCTGGCGCGCACGGCGACATGGAGCTACTCGCGCGACGCCTCGCTCAACCTCGATTGGGCCGGCGTCTACATGTATGACGGCCAGGGTTTCATGGTCGCGAAGAAGCTCGGCGCCAAGAGCGGCAAGGACCTGAACGGCGCGTCGATCTGCGTCTCGGCCGGCACGACGTCGGAGCTGAACCTCGCCGACTACTTCCGCTCCAACGGCATGAAGTACACCGTCATCACCGGTTCGACGCGTGAACAGAACCAGCAGAGTCTGGAGTCGGGCCGGTGCGACGCCTATTCCAACGAGCGCGGCGGCCTTGCGGCGAGCCGAACGGCGATGAAGAACCCCGATGACTGGGTGATCCTGCCGGACGTCTTCTCGAAGGAGCCGCTCGGGCCGACGCTCCGGCAGGATGACGCGCGCTTCCGCGACATCGTGGCCTGGACCCTCAACATCATCATCGCCGCCGAGGAATTCGGCGTGACGAAGGCGAATGTCGCCGAGCAGGCGGCGAGTTCGACCAACCCGGAAGTCCAGCGCATGCTCGGCAAGACGGGCGAATTCGGCAAGATGCTCGGGATGGAGCAGGACTGGGCCGTCAAGGTCATCGCGGCAACGGGCAATTATGGCGAGCTCTACGAGCGCAACCTCGGGTCGGGCAGCCCGATCAAGCTCGATCGCGGCCTGAACTCGCTCTGGAGCAAGGGGGGGCTGCTCTACAGCCCGCCTTTCCGGTGAACGAGGTGCGGCGGCTCAGCCCGCCGCACCGCCTCCTGGAGCATCGGTCATGACATCGACCGGGTTGAGTACGCCACAGATCGCGGCACGACCGGTGACGCTCGGTCGAAATCTTACGGGTCGGCAGCGCCGCCATATCCTCTACCAAGCCGCGTTCCTGCTCGTGCTTTGCGCCTTGCTGTGGCTTGCCTGGCGCAACGTGGAGGCCAACCTCGCCGTGCGCAAGCTCGCGCTCGGCTTCTCCTTCCTGCGGCAGGAGGCCGGCTTCGGCATTTCCTTCAGCATCATCCCATATGCGGAAACCGACACCTACCTGCGGGTTTTCGTGGTCGGCCTGTCGAACACGCTCCTCATTGCCTTGCTCGGCATCATCGCGGCGACGCTTCTCGGCTTCGCGATCGGCATCGCGCGCCTCTCGCCGAACTGGGCGGTGGCGAAGGCTGCACTTGTCTATATCGAGACCGTCCGCAACCTGCCCCTGCTTCTGCATGTCCTGATCTGGTACAACGTCGTGATCCGGTCGCTGCCGCCCTCCCGGCAGGCCGTCAACCTGCTCGACGCCGTCTTCCTTAGCAACCGCGGCATCTTTGTCCCGTCGTTGGAGACGAGCCTGGGTTGGGAGACGCTCGCGCTGTTGGTAGGCGGAGCGGTTGCCGCGATCGCAGGCATCCTTCGCCGCGCCCGACGCCGGCGCGAGGAGACCGGACAGCCGACGCGTGTGGCGATCCCGATCGTCTTTATCTTGGCCGGCGCACTGCTCCTTGTCGCTGGATGGGGCCAACTCCGCGTGAGTTGGCCGGCGCTGCAGGGGTTCAACTTTTCCGGCGGCATGGCGCTGTCGCCGGAGCTCTCGGCGCTGGTCGTGGCGCTGGCCGTTTACAACGCCTCCTTCATCGCGGAACTGGTACGCGGTTCGATCGAGGCCATCGGCAAGGGTCAACGCGAGGCGGCCGCGGCGCTGGGGCTCGATCGCGGCAGGATCTTGAAGCTGGTGATCATCCCGCAGGCGATGCGCGTGCTCGTCCCGCCGCTGACGAACCAGTATCTGCATCTCGTCAAGGCGTCGTCGCTGGCGACCGTCATCGGCTATCCGGACCTCGTCAACGTCTTCGTCGGCACGAGCCTTAACCAGACCGGGCGGGCGATCGAGATCATGGCGATGACAATGGCCGTGTACCTCGTGCTCAGTCTGGCGATCACGGGACTAAGCAACCTGCAGTCCCGCCGCCTGAGGCTCGTCGAGCGATGACTGCCGTGGTCAACTCGAGCCGCGTCGAGCGGAGCCCGGCTATTGCGCAATTGAGAAGGCGTCTCGCCTGGGCGCGCGCCAATCTGTTCGCTCGGCCGATCGACGTGCTGCTGACCTCAACGATCGCCGCAGCCGCTGTCGCGCTGCTCTGGGCGATCGTCCCGTGGGCATTCATCGACGCGGTCTGGGTCGGCGAGAACCGCGCCGCCTGCCGACCGGACGCCGCCTGTTGGGCCTTCATCGTCAACCGGGGCGGTCAATTTCTCTACGGCTTCTATCCCCAGCCGGAGCGCTGGCGCGTGAACGCCGTATTTTTGATCTTCGCAGTATCGGTCTTCTTGCTGCTGCGGCGCGACACCCCAGGCAAGCGGGTCGTTGCCTTCTTTCTCCTCCTTGTGTTCCCCATCCTGGGCTATGTCCTGCTCCACGGCGGCGTGGCGGGGCTGTCGCGTGTGACGACCGATAAATGGGGCGGGCTTTCGCTAACGCTTCTTCTCGGCGTCGCCGGAATCGTCGTGTCGTTCCCAATCGCGATCGTGCTGGCGCTGGGTCGGCAGAGCGAAATGCCGCTGTTTCGATGGGCGAGCATCGCCTACATCGAGATCTGCCGCGGACTGCCGCTCATCGCCGTGCTGTTCATGGCGCGGATCCTCCTACCTTACGCCTTTCCGGTTGGCTCCGAGTTCGATCCCCTCGCGCTCGCGGTCACCGGCATCATCCTGTTCGAAAGCGCCTATCTCGCGGAAGTGTTCCGAGGAGGCTTCCAAGCGATCCCGAAGGGTCAGGCCGAAGCGGCCGCCGCGATCGGGTTCGGCTACTGGCGGACCGCGATCTACGTCACGCTGCCGCAGATGTTGCGCGTCGTGGTTCCCGGCGTCGTCAACAACGCTATCGCGCTGGTGAAGAACACGACGTTGGTCGTGATTCTGGGGCTCTTCGAGGTCCTGAACATCGTCGCTGCCGGCGCCGCCGATCCCGACTGGCTGGGGCTCCACGCGGAGGGCTACGTCTTCGTCGGGCTGGTCTTCTGGGGGCTCTGTTTCGCCATGTCGCGCTACAGTCAGAGCCTCGAACGCGAGCTCAAGGCGGCGGAACGGTCATGATGTCATCGTCCAGCCGCCCGATTCTCGAGGTCTCCGGGCTCAACAAGTGGTTCGGCGCCATGCACGCTCTGCGTGACGTCGATCTGACCGTCGGGGCCGGAGAGCGCATCGTGGTCTGCGGTCCGTCCGGTTCGGGCAAGTCAACGATGGTCCGATGCATCAATGCCCTTGAACGCTACCAGAAGGGTCTGATCCGATTGGAAGGGGAGGCTATCAACCCCGATTGCGATAGCGTCCTCGGGGCGAGGCGCGCGATCGGGATGGTTTTCCAGGCGTTCAACCTCTTTCCGCATCTCAGCATCCTCGACAACATCACGCTCGGCCCGCGCAAGCTGCTCCGGTTGTCGAGGCCTGACGCCGAGAGCGCGGCGATGATCCTGCTCTCCCAGGTCCGGATGGAGGATCAGGCGCGCAAGATGCCATCGCAGCTCTCGGGCGGACAGCAGCAGCGGGCCGCGATCGCGCGCGCATTGGCCATGAACCCCAAGCTGATGCTGTTCGACGAGCCGACCTCGGCCTTGGACCCCGAAATGGTCAAGGAGGTTCTCGATGTCATGACGGCCTTGGCGGAAGCCGGGACGACGATGATCTGCGTGACCCACGAGATGGGCTTCGCCAAGGCGGTTGCGGACCGGATCGTGTTCATGGACCAAGGTAAGATCGTCGAGACCGCTGATCCCACTGCGTTCTTTGCCGGCGACTGCTGCGATCGGGCACGGAGCTTTGTTGGCACCACCACCTCCGGTCAGGCCTAGCGTTATCGTCGTGATCTGATCGGGATTCAAAGCAGATGAGCAAGAAACTTTATCGACTTTCAATGCCGGTCGGTGCGCAAAAAAGTCCGCGAAAGCGGAAGGTCAACAAGACGATTCTGAGGGGATCTCTAGCTAGTTTCAAGAAACTTATCTTGTTTATGTCGTTAGCAACAATAGTATTTATTATCTTAACAAATAGATGAATATCTAGCGCATGCCGAAGCTCATCCAGGCCGCCATGGCGACCATCATGAGATTCTCGGTCAACGACACGAAGCCGAGTGGAACCCTGCTACTTCCTCCGACGCACGCGCATTTGATCTGGCGACGGTCGATATAGACCGCCTTTATTACAGACGCAGCGCCAACCGTGCCGATGAAGGCCGCGACTGGGATGGAGAGCCAGGTTAGCGCGCCGGCGATCATCAGGACGCCCGCCGTCAGCTCGGCGTACGGATAGACATAGGAGTAAGGCACCCAGCGCCGCGCCAGAAGGTCGTAGCCGAGGAACATGGTCGAGAAGCTCTCGACGTCCTGAAGCTTGAGCAGCGCCAGGATGCACATGCTGAAAGCGATGAACCACTCCAGCGAGTGCAAATCGAGAAGACGACCCGAGCTAGCCCAGTTGGCCGCGAGCGCCATCAGTGCCGCGACGGCAAAGACCCAGATGACGGGCGTATAGCTGGTCGCCCCGGGATCGGCGACGCTCAGCCCAAAGAAGCGACGCAGATCGTCGTAGCCGCCGACGCGTTGTCCGTCGATGAAGGTCTGCGGCGTGGTCTTGACGTCGTGCTCAAGCTTGAAGGCGTCGGTCTCAGCCCTCGAGGTCAGCCAGCGATCTTCGACGGTGTAGCCGCGGCGGCTCAGCAGGTCCCGCGCTTTCAGCCCGAACGGGCATTCGTGCTCCGGCATGACGATCCGGTGGATGGTGGCGCGAGGTTTATCGGTTGTCACCGCCACGACTTCACCGCGGCGCTACTTGCCCTTGGTCTTCAGCCAGGTGTCGATCGTCGCAATCTCTTTCTCTTGAGCAGCCACGATCTCCTCCGCCAGCTTCTTGGCCTCGGGATCCTTCCCGTTCACCAGCTCCACCTTGGCCATGTCGATCGCGGCCTGATGATGGCCTTTCATCTGCTTCATGAAGTCGACATCCGCGTCGCCGGTATAGGCCGGCATCCCGCTCATCATCGTCATCATCGACTGCTTGTAGCCCTTGGTAGCCGCCGAATCGGAGTTCATCGGCATCATCATCTTCATGTGCGTAGCAGTGTCCATCGCCGGTTTGGAGGCCGGTTGCTGCGCACATGCCGCAGAGATGGCGAATGCGGATGAAAGAACGATAAGGCTGATCCGGATCATGATGCTGGTATCCTTGTCTGGACGGGATGGCTGAGTTGATGGGTCCGAGGCGGCGACTAGGCCGCCATTGTCCGGCAGCTTTCGGCGCAGGCGCGGCAGGCCCGGACGCAAGCGTCCATATCCCCGAGACGCCCGCATTCGGCGGCGCAGTCCGCGCAGATGTCGGCACACTCGGCGCAGAGATGCTTATGGTGCGGCGATCCGATCAGCATCACATGCGCGGTGGCGCGGCAGGTCTCGGAGCAGGCGAGCATAAGCTTGATGTGTTCGGGGCAGGCGTGCGCGCCGCCGACCTCAAGGCAGTGCCCTGTGCTCATGCCGAGACAGGTCTGATAGCAGCTTAGGCAGGCGTCAATGCAAGCCTGCATTCTGGGATCAAGGTGATGCATGGATATCTCCCAAGCGGTTCGAACCGGCGCTGGTCCTTGCGAAGGAGACGCCGGTCGGTGGGCAACGTTCCCGCCTGCAACAATCGGTAACAAATGCTCGGGTCTGATCGGGTGCTCTGCCCCCTTGGCCTACTCAGTCGGACCACGGCCAGTTGCCGTTCTGCCAGCCGAAGGTTGACTGAAGGCGACGGAGCGGCGGCTTCTCCCACGTTGCGAGTATCAAGGTGCGAGCACGCTGAAAGACAGCCCGCCCTTCCGACTTGACCCTGTAGCGAGTTCAGGGTGCATCCTGGCGATTGTATGTGTCCCACTCAAGCGCCGCATGAGCGCGCTCTGAAAGTCGGAGCAGTTGTCGGGCCCTGTGCCGCCGGGCTGCTCCACGAGGAGCCCATCTCTGATCCGCTCCAAGACGAAGTCGGTCCGACCGCCAGGGACCAGGCAGTACCGTGTCGTCCTGCTGTCGGCGCTCGTTCATGCGTTGCTGTTGGCCGCCGTCGGGATGAGCGCCCGTCGCGACGTCTCCGCCATGCGCGAGGAGGTGACGGTCGAGCTGGTCACTGAGATCCCGAGGCCGCGCGAGGACGTGCCGCCCAGCTCCCCGCGGATCGAACGGGCTCCCGCCGCGCCCGTCGAACTTGAGGCGAAACGACACGAACCCGACGCCGGGCGCCAGCCCACGCCCGGTCCCCAGGAAAACGAACCGCCCCGGCAGGCGCTGCGATCCAGGTCGATCTTGTCCGACCCGCGCAGCAAGCAGGCACGGGAAGTCCTGGGCCGAACGGAGCCGTTCGAGCGCGCGACCCAGATCTGCAACCTTGAGGTGATGGCTCAGATCAATGGTCGCGAGAGGTCGCAGCGGGCGGATTTCGTGAATGCCGAGGCGACGGCGCCGGTTCAAATCCGCGATTCCGACATCGAGGCGGCTGGCGCGGCCTATCGAAGCCGCGACAAGTGGTTTCGGCTCCGGTTCACCTGCAAACTGAATCGTGCAGGCGACGAGGTCGTCGATATCCGGTTCACGCCCGGCGCGCCGATACCGCGCCGCGACTGGGAAAAATACTCGCTTATGATCGACGATCACCCGATGCATGATTGATCGAACGACGCCTCGCAACTGCTTGCCTTTGGATCATCCTCACGGCGTGAGGGCGCCGATGACCCGGCAGTCGGAGACGATCCCGCAACCGCACTGCTCGATCATGCGGTTCAGATCGTGCCTCAGCGCCTGAAGATCGGCGATTTTCCGCTCGACCTCGATCAGATGCGCTTTCGCGATCACGTCGACGGCAGCGCAGGGGCCGGCGCGATCATCGGACAGCTCCAGCAGCACCCTGACCTGATCGAGCGGGAAGCCCAGCGAGCGGGCGCGGCGGATGAATCTCAGGCGATCGAGGTGGCTTGCCTCATAGGCGCGGTAGTTTCCGCCGGTCCTCGCCGGCTCCGGCAGGAGGCCAGATTTTTCGTAGAACCGGATCGTCTCGACCTTCGTTCCGGTGTCCCGGGCGAGGTGGCCGATGGTCAAGGCCTTGGCTTGCATGACGGCATCCATCCAAGAGGGCGGCGCTGTGAGCGCCGAGGCCGCAGGCTCCGGAGCTTCGTCGGACCTGCGGCGGTGGCGAGCCTATTTCCGCGCCTTCTCGACCTCGCGCTTGACCATTTCGTAAAGCGGGCGCGGGCCGAATTCGGTGAGAGGTTGGCCGTTCACGAAGAAGGTCGGCGTCCGGGTCACCTCAAGCGCCTTCACGTCCACGGCGTCCTTTTCCAAGGTCGTCTGGAAGTCCGGCCGGGCTGCGTCGCGCTTACCGCGCTCGATGTCGAGCCCGGCGTCCTTCGCCCGCGCCCACGCCTTCTCCAGATCGGGTTTGTCGTGGTCGGCCCATTCCGGCTGGAATTCCAGCAGCGCCGCGAGGACGGGTTCGAACTTGCCCTGAAGGCGCGCCGCTTCGAGGATCTTGACGGCCTGATCGGAGCCTTCATGGAACGCTGCGTACCGGATCACGAGCCGTGCATCGTTCGGGAACAGGGCCAGAATCTGCTTGAGCGGCGGATAGAAGGCGCGGCAGGCCTCGCAGGACGGGTCGAAGAACTCGACGATCGTGACGGGCGCGCTCGCGGGGCCGATGACCGGCGAGTGGTCGCGGACCAGCGCCTCAGTGCGCGAGGCCGCGATGGCGCGGGCCCGCTTGGCCTGCTCGTTCTTGTGGAAGACGGTCGCACCGGAGAAGAGCGCGAGGGCGGAGACGCCGGTGAGGACGACGATAGCGCGGCGGTTCATGATGCGGCCTTTGGTCTGGAGCCGATGAGCGCGACGGCAATCGCGAGGAAGGCCGCGAGAGACAGGTACGGCAAGGGCAGCATGCCCAGGATCGTCATGTCGGCGCTGGCGCAGGAGGGGCCCTGCGAGCAGGGCTGGATGCCCTCAGGAATGAAGCCGGCGTAAAGCAGGCTGTGGAACCCGGCGATCGCCATGCCGATGACGGCCAAAGGCAGGCCATAGCGCCAGGCGCCCGCGTCGCCCCGGTAGCTCGCCACCGCGAGCAGGATCGCGAGCGGGAACATGAAGGCGCGCTGGTGCCAGCACAGGCTGCAGGGCGCTTGGCCGACGACCTCGCCGATGAAGAGCGCACTGAGGCTCGCCGCGACCGCGACGATCCAGGCGATGAAGAGATAGAGCCAGCGGTCGTGCCCGCTGGCGGCGCTGTCGCTGCCGGTCATGTGGAAATCACGCCTTTCATCCGATTTTGGCGAGGAAGGGGAAGGTTTCGAGAAGCCAGAAGGCGATCGTCGAGAGCTGGCCAGACATCATGGCCAGGCCCATCGCGATCATGGTGACGCCGGCCATGATCTGCAGAGCGCGTCCCGCGCCGCGCAGGCGGCGAAGTCTCGCCGTCATGCCGTCTGCGAACAGCGCCGTCAGCAGGAAGGGGATCGCGAGGCCGAGCGAATAGACGCTCAAGAGCGCGACGCCGCTGGAGGCCGATGGCGACGTCGCGCTGACAGTCAGGATGGCGCCGAGAACGGGGCCTATGCAGGGCGTCCAGCCGAAGGCGAAGGCGAGGCCGAGAAGGTATGCGCCGACCGGCCGACCGCCGGCGATCGGCGCCTGGACCCGAAGCTCGCGCTCCAGCCAGGACAGGCGCACGAGCCCGGTCGTGAAGACGCCGAAGACGAGGACGATCGCGCCTCCGACGATGCCGGCCTCATAGCGATAGGCGAGGAGGAGGTGGCTGAGCGCGCTCGCGCCCGCGCCGAGCAGCACGAAGACCGTCGAGAAGCCGAGCACGAACCAGACGCTCATCACGACGGCGTTCAGCCGTGATGAGGATCGGGAAGGCGGATCGACGGTCGCGGCCGAGCCGCCGGCGATATACGAGACGTAGCCGGGGACGAGCGGCAGGACGCAGGGTGAGAGGAACGAGACCGCCCCGGCCGCAAGCGCCGCCCAGATGCCGATATTGGCGATGTCCATCAGCGGGCCTGCCTTCCAGGACGATCGGCGAGAAGCCCCGCGATCTCGTCCATCATGGGCTTCTCGTCCCATGCCTTGACGCCATGCCAGCGCCCCTTTTCGGAGCCGTCGGGGCCGAGCAGGATCGTGGTCGGGAGCCCCGAGATGGCCAGTCGGCCAACCGACACGCCCGTCGGGTCGAGGACGACCGGCAGGTCCTTGACGCTCAGCTGCTCCAGCAGCGGCTCGACGACGTCCGCGCCGTCGCGATCGACCGAGAGTGCAATCACGGCGGGAGGCCGTCCGCCCAGGCCGCGATGGAGCCTCGCCAGCGCCGGCAGCTCCTGGCGACAGGACCAGCACCATGTCGCCCAGACGGTCAGCAGCACGGCCTGCCCGCGAAGGCCGGCAAGTCCGGTGGAGCTGCCGTCGAGCCGCTGGAACACGAGCGCGTCGGCGCTCCGTGATCGCGACGTCCTGTCGGCGACCACGACATAGCAGACGACGACCGCCAGCGTCGCCATGGCGACCGCCGACAACACGAGCCGTCTGGATATGAGCACTGGTCCGATCAATCTCGGGCCTCGAAAGCGGAATGGTCATGCCGCGCAAGTCCAGCATGGCGAGCGTCCACGCTCACGGCCGGCGGCGACGGGTCTGGACTGAAAGGCTTGCGCGCGATGACGCCGCAGGCCGCGCGAAGGCTCGCCCTTCAGCTGCGGTGCGGTGGACCCGTCGCTTGCGGCGGACCTTGCGGGCTGCACGAAGCCGGCGCGTCGAGACGCTGCACAAAGATCGTCTCGGACGGTGCGGCGCGTCTGGGGATCAGCGATGCCGGTGCGGGGGGAGTAAACGGCGCCAGCGCGACCGATTTCGCCCAGACGCAGCAGGCATTGACGCCCTCGACATGGGCCGACCGATCACGCTTCGATTCCGGCGTGGCGCCACATATCTCGACGAGGGAGATTTCCCCCACGTCGAACTTGGCGGCGAGATGGGTGCTGCCGGCAAGCGCGCTCGCCATCAACTGGAACATCAGCACGAGACCGCAGACGGCGGCCAGAAGGCCTCGCCCCAGATCCCGTGATGTGCCGATCGACGTCATGATTGGAGAATAGCCCAGGCGGTCGGAGCTGAGCAATCGCGGCGCAGCGTCCTCGCGCTCTGTTGACCGGCCCTGCCTGCGGCGACGGGGATCATCGCGTCGTCTCCCTGGACCTGGCGATGTGCTCGTCGATGTCCGCCACGGTTGCCGGCTGGTCCCACTCACGTGCCCCCGGCCAGCGGGCGATCTCGCGGCCTGCCGGGTCGATGAGCACGGTCGTGGGCAATCCGGTGATCTTCAGCGCCGGCATGCTCCTGGCCTCGCGGTCGAGATAGATCGCCAGGCGGCTTAGCCCCGTCCGCTGAAAGAACGGCTGCACCACCTCCAGCCCCTGCCGGTCGATCGACAGGGCCACGACCTCGAACGTGCCGCTGCCCTTTATCGCCTGCAGCCGGTCGAGCGACGGCATCTCCTTGACGCAGGGCGGGCACCAGGTCGCCCAGACGTTGAGCAGGACGAAGCGGCCGCGGAAGGCCTCTCCCGACAGCAGTCGTCCATCGGCGGTCTCGATCGTCAGTCCGGCCAGGACGGGCGCTGCCGGCTGAACTCGTCGCGTGGCGAAGAGATAGCCGGATGCCGCTGCAATCACGATCGCCGCCAGCATCGCGGCGACGAACACCCTGCGCCCACGAGGGCTCATCGGAGCACCATGCGGACCTTCTCCAGCGCGGAAGCCTCCTCCTCGTGGTAGTCGATCATCGTCCGGAAGCTGCCGTCGGCCTTCATCAGATAGACCGAAGCCGAATGGTCCATGGTGTAGCCGCTCTCGGTCGGGATCTTCTTCGCATAGGCCTTGTAGGCGGCGAGCGCCGCATCGACCTGCTCGCGGGAGCCAGTCAGGCCCACCACGCGGGGATCGAAGGACTGGAGGTAGAGCGCGAGCTGTTCCGGCGTGTCGCGCTCGGGATCGACCGTGATCAGCAGGATCTGCAGGCGATCCGCCGCCGCTCCGATCTTCCCGGTCAGGTTGGCCATCTGTACCAGAGTGGTCGGGCAGACCTCGGGGCAGTGCGTGAAGCCGAAGAAGACCGCCATCGGTTTGCCGCGATAGTCGGCGTCGGTGACCGACCTGCCGGTGTGGTCTACCAGCGTGAACGGCCCGCCGATCGCGGGCACGCCCTGGACGGCCGCGCGACCGGCGAGCGAGCGACCGGGACCATCGACCTGCCACCACCCCAGCATGAGGGCAGCGCTGACGAAGGCTATGAGAACGACGCCGGCCCAGGCGCCGTAGCGGATCCATTTGAGGATTGGCATGGCGCGCCTCAGTGCCCGGTATGGCCTGTCGCGGCCGGTTGCGGCGCGCCGACGGCTTGCACCTGCAGCTCGACCGCGACCGCGCCGGCGCGCTCGAAGACCAGCATGGCCTTGACCTTTTCGCCCTGCTTCAGCGGCGCCTTGAGATCGACCAGCATCAGGTGCAGCCCGCTCGGCTTGAACTCCACCGTCTGGCCGGGCGGGACGACGACGCCGTCCGTCTTCTCGCGCATCCGCATGATGCCGTCTGTGAGGCTGCTCTCGTGGATTTCGACGCGAGCCGCCGCCTCGGTCGAGCCGCCGACCAGACGGTCGGGCTCCGGGCCGATGTTCTCGATGGCGAGATAGCCGCCGCCGACTTTCGCCGAGGGCGGCGTCGCCCTGGCCCAGGGATGGCCGATCTTGAGCGTCCCGACAGCATAAACGTGGGCGCGGACGGGGGTGGCGGCATAGGCCGCCAAAGACAGGGCGACGCCGGCGGCGCCGATCGCGAAACGCTTCATGGATGATCCTCGTCAGGGTGATGGTGCCGGCGGGAGGGCCGGCGCTCAGGTCACGCTTTGAGGATGGGAGGTGCCCTTGACCCCTGGGCGGTCGCCGCTCGGAACAGGATCGCCGGCGGCGCGGCCTGTCCGAACGCGATCGGCAGGCCGGCCGGAACGAGGTAGGGGATGGCGATCGCCGGCGAGGTCGGAGGCAGGACGGGATCGACCGCCACCGAGGCGCTCCAGGCGCAACAGGACGGCTGCGCGGTCGCGTGGTGCGGGCTTTCGTCCGATGCAGGCGCGTCGGGAGCCTGAGCACCCGAGCACAACGCTTGCGTCAGGCCTGGCTCGCCGACCGACATGGCAAGGCGCGAGCCAGCGGCGGCGCTTGCGAACACCCCTTGCAGGATCAGGACATAGGCCATCGCCAGCGCGAGCAGCGCCCGGATGATGACGGTTCTGGCCGGTCGTATTGTCACGGGCCGGACATAGCGGGGCGCTGCCGCCCCCGCAATGCGACATGGCGGATCACGCTCAACCCGTGGCGAGGTCGAACAGCAGCTTCATGTTCAAGGCGATGATGATCGCGGCGATCAGGGCTGCGGTGACGGTCAGCCATTTCGGTGCCACCATCTCGCCCATCTTGCTCCTCGACGCGGTGAACATGACGAGAGGCACGATCGCGAAGGGCAGTTGCAGGCCGAGAATGACCTGGCTCAGGATCAGGAGCTTGCCGGTCTCGCTGGCGCCGTAGATCCAGGTCACGATGATCGCGGGGATGATGGCGACCAGCCGCGTGACGAGCCGCCTGACCCAGGCCGGCAGCTTGATGTCGAGGAAGCCTTCCATGACGATCTGGCCGGCCATCGTCGCGGTCACGGTCGAGTTCAGTCCGCAGCACAGCAGCGCGATGGCGAAGAGCGTCGGCGCGATCGACAGGCCCAACAGGGGCGCGAGCAGTTCATGAGCGCGGCCTAGCTCCGCGACGTCGGTCTGGCCGGTCTTGTGGAAGGTCGCCGCCGCCAGAATCAGGATCGAGGCATTGACCAGGAGCGCGAACATCAGCGCCACGGTGGAGTCCACCGTCGCCCATTTCAGGGCGTCGCGCTTCTCGGGCAGGCTCTCGCCGAAGGCCCGCGTCTGCACGATCCCCGAATGCAGATAGAGGTTATGGGGCATCACGGTCGCCCCGATGATGCCAAGCGCGAGATAGAGCATCTGCGGGTTGGTGACGATCTGCGTCGTCGGCGCGAAGCCGCGCACGACCTGGCCCCAGTCGGGGTCGGCAAGGGCGATCTGGACGCCGAAGCAAATCGCAATCACGCCGAGAAGCGTGATGATGAAGGCCTCGATCCAGCGGAAGCCCTTGTTCTGCAGCCAGAGGATCACGAAGACGTCGAGCGCCGTGACGACGACGCCGATTTCCAACGGCATGCCGAAGAGCAGATTGAGCGCGATCGCCGTGCCGATGACTTCCGCCAAGTCGGTGGCGCAGATCGCGAGTTCCGCCAGTAGCCAGAGCGGCCATGACACGGCGCGGGGATAGGCGTCGCGGCAGGCCTGGGCGAGGTCGCGGCCCGAGCCGATGGCCAGCCGCGCGCAGAGCGCCTGCAGGATGATCGCCATGATGTTGGAAAGAAGCGCGACGAAGAGCAGCGTGTAGCCGAACTGCGCCCCGCCGGCGAGCGAGGTCGCCCAGTTGCCGGGGTCCATGTAACCGACGGCGACGAGATAGCCCGGGCCGAAGAAGGCCAGGAATTTGCGCCACGGCGTCGCGCCGGGCGCGACCGAGATCGTCCTGAAGACGTCGAGCAGTGACGGTTCGCCACGAGCCTTGCGCCAACCGGTTTCAACGGTCTCGACCTTGTTGAGCATCGCCCGCCCCTGAAATTGCAATTCGTTTGCAAAAGCAGATTACGGGCGCCTGCCACATTGTCAATGCATTTGCGAACCATTCTCATTAATGAGGCTGGAGGGAGGAAGCGATGTCCGACGCAGCCGATGTTCTGATCAGCCATTGCCGCCAGGCGGGGCAGCGCATCACGGCGCCGCGCCGCATCATCGCCGACGTCGTCGCCAGGGCCGACGATCATCCAGACGTGCCGGAGATCTACCGCCGGGTTGCCGAGATCGATCCGGGCATATCACTATCGACCGTCTATCGAACGGTGAAGATCTTCGCCTCGACGGGCCTCGTCGAACGCCACAGCTTCGCCGTTTTTTTTTT
>NZ_LNCQ01000026.1:0-122169 GCF_002831785.1 Allobosea sp. FBZP-16
CATCACGACCATCTGATCGACATCGAGAGCGGCGCGGTCATCGAGTTCAGGTCCGACGAGATCGAGCGGCTGCAGGCGCTGGTGGCGAGGGAGTTAGGCTTCGAGCTGACCGCTCATCGCCTCGTCCTCTATGGCCGCCCGCTCGCCAGGAAGGCGCGCCGCACCCGGAAGCCATGAGGCAAGCCCAATCACAGGCGGCCTCCAGCCGCTGCATCGCTCGGCCCGTCAGCTCCGATCCCGCTCCGCAACGCGAAGGCTGGCGTTGGCCTGGCCTAACGCGACCGGGGCAGTGCTCACCGTGGTGCGAGGGAGCCGGTCGTATCGGTTCGGCCGGGCGCGTCGTCTCCGCCGAACGGATCGGCGAGCGCCGCATCCGGACGACTGATCTCGACCTTGCCGGCGACCATGGGTTGCATGCGCTCGGGCCCAAGGCTCTTGAGCATCGTGCGGAAGCTCTGGTGCATGCCGCCGTCCAGATGGGCGTAGCTCATCGCCGGTGTTCCGCTGCCGATCAGTTCGGCGAAGCGGGCCTCGTCACGCGCTTGGCGCTGCGACACCAGGGGCTGCACGTCCGGGTCGATCTCGTAGGGCGGACAGGCCTCGGCCGGCGCGAACGGTCCCGAGCCCTCCCTGGCATTGAAGACGTAGCGGCGACCGCAGGCCGCGAGCTTGGGCGGCTGCTTCGTCGCCTCGAAATGATCCGCGCCCTCCTTCAGGTTCCGCCAGAAGGCGATGTGAGGGCTGTTGCGATGCCGCGCCATGTTCTCCGGCGTCATGCGAAAGGGCAGCGCCTGGACCTGGAAGCTGCGCTGCCCGCCGGCGAAGGCCTCGCGCGCCAGACCGTAGATCTCGGTGACGCCCTCGTCGGTCATGGCGAAACAGCCGGCCGAGGTGCAGGCGCCGTGGACCATCAGCGCCGAGCCTGTAGCGCCTTGCGACTTCTCCAGCGGGTTGGGGTAGCCGAGATTGAACGACAGGTAGAATTGCGAGCGCGGGTTCATCAGGTCGGCGGTGACGCTGTAGAAGCCTTCCGGCGCCTGCCGGTCGCCCTCACGCTTTTTGGGGCCAAGCTGGCCCGACCAGCGGCACATCGGATAGGTTTTGAGCAGGGCGTACTGGCCGCTGCGATCGCGCTTCCAGACCTCGAGCTCGCTTTCCTTCTTGAAGATGCGCACGAGGATGGGATCGCTTTGGCTCATGCCCTTGGCCGACATGTCCGAGACAAGCCGGGCAGGCAGCGGCTGGAGATGACGTGTGTCTCCGTCGCCGGTGACGCAGCCCGAGAGGACCAACGCTCCCAGCATGAGCCCGAGGGCAAGACGCAGGGTCGAGAAGCGGATCTGTGAGAGCATGCGAGAATTTTTGCGCGAACGAAGCTGACAAAGCGTCAAAAAGGACGGTTAACGACTCTCTACAACCTGATGCCACTTGAGGTTCAAGGGGTAATCGTCGGCGTTCGCCCGACGCTCGCACGCTTGGTCCACCAGCGCCGCAGCGCGACGACCGACCAGATCGCCTCGACGACGCCGAAGGGCCAGGCGCCCTGCAGGAAGCCGTAGACCGAGCCGAGCGCGCAGGCGACGGCGAAGCCCAGGACGAATCAGGGACTGCGCTCCTCGAAGGCGTAGGTGACAAGCATGAGCGTCACGGCGACGAGGCCGAAAAGGGTAAGAACGTCCATCAGGCGATCATGTGCGGTTGCGGCGATCGAACGCCGTCATACCCAATTCCGTCCATCGGCGCAGATCCAGCACTGCGACCGCCTGTCGCATCACATTGAAGACGGAATGCCGCCGGAGGCATTGAACCTGAAGTGGCTTCGGGTGCGATCAGTGTTCCGAAGGGAGGATTCCATGTTCGCACGTCGCTCGCTGCTTCGGCTCACGGTCGGGCTCGTCGCCGTTGGTTTAGGCGGCCGATCGGCGACCGCCCAGACCGTCCTTGCTGCGAAGCTGCTGGAGCCCGGCCCGCTTCCCGAGAAGGTCTTCGGCGTCGCCGACGCGCAGGTTACCGTGATCGAGTACGCCTCGCTCACCTGCCATCACTGCATGAATTTTCACATCAAGACCTGGCCGGCGTTCAAGGCGAAGTACGTCGATACCGGCAAGGTCCGCTTCATCGCCCGCGAGTTCCCGCTAGATCCGCTCGCGACGGCGGGATTCATGCTGGCGCGCTGCTCGGACGATGCGAAATGGTATCCGATCGTCGACATGCTCTACAACACGCAGGAGGGCTGGGCGCATTCGCCCAAGCCGCTCGACGCCCTGACGCAGACGATGAAGCAGGCCGGCTTCACGCAGGAGACGGTCGAAGCCTGCCTGCGGCGCGAAGACCTCTTCACGGGCGTCAAACAGGTCCAGGAGCGCGGCTCCAAGGAGTTCGGCGTCAACTCGACGCCGACCTTCTTCATCAACGGCGAGAAAAAGGTCGGCGCGCTGACGATCGAGGAGTTCGACAAGATCCTCACGCCGCTGCTGGCCGGGCGCTGAGCGCGCCGGCCCCAGTCGGCGATGCTAGCGCGAGCCCTTGATCGCGGCGGTGACGACGTCGGGCCGGCCGAGGAAGCGGCCGAGATCCTGCCAGACGTTCTGGTTCTCCGGCGACTGCCGCCGGATGAAGGTCAGGCCGGATTTCGACCAGGGCAGAACCTTGTCGGTCTGGTTGTCGAGGACGAACTCGCCCCGGTCCGTGACGACCGTCAGCACGGCGTGGCCGCCGCCTTCCTTGTCGATCACCACGGTGATGAGCAGCGCCGAGAGGGGCCAGCCGCGCTTCACGAGTTCGCGCCGCTTCTCGAGGACGTAGTCCTCGCAGTCGCCCTTGCCGGTTTTGGCGTAGTCCCAGTTCTCGATGACGCCGAACTGGTCCTGGTCGGTGACCGGCTCGATCGCCTTGTTGAACTTCAGGTTGACTGTCAGGAGTTCGCTCCAGGACCTGTCGTCGAGGCGCATGACGGTTGCCGCCGAGCGCGGGGTCCGGCAGTCAGTGGGATTGTCCACGCAGAACTGCTGCCAGCCGATCGGCGTCCGCGAGGGCTGGCCGGCATGGAGGTGGGCGAGGTCGGTGTAGCCGGCCGCGAGGGCCTGCGTGACTACGCCGGACATCGCGATGCCGAAAACTATCGCTGCGAAGATGCTCTGAACTTTGTTCATGACGCTCCCCTTTTCGTTGAGAGCGTTTCTAGCGAAGACGCGTTGAATTGACGCGAAATCAGACGGCTAAACTGTAAGGCTAAGATTCAGATTTTATTGATATTTCTTGCGGCGCTATCAACCTTAAGAAAGGCTTCCGGGATGCCACGTTTCTCTCTACTCAAAGGATCTTGTACTCCGCTCGCCGCCGCGCCGATGCCGTTCGGTCTGGCATCATGAAGTCGCGCAACGGCGCTCTGGCTGCGGCCCTGATCGCACTGGCTGTCTTGTTCTACGCGGTTACCTTCGTGCGCATGCGCGAGACGGAAGATCGACGCCACCAGACAGACCCAAAGGCGCACTCTCAAGGCGTTTCATCGTCACCGTCTCGACCTTGACAGTCCCAAGCGGGCGCGCTTCCCAAAAAGCCGTTCTTCCCTCGCGCTCCCAAGCCCGCCTCGCTGCGGCGCCGATCGTCTACAGGCGGGTGACGTGGCCTGGGGCGCCTCTGATCGCTTCGTCCTCGATCTGGATCGTCGTGTGGGTCAGCCCGAACTCCGAGCGCATGGCCGCGCTCGCGGCCGTGAGGATGGCCGCCGACTTCGTCATGTCGTCGACGACGAGATGGCAGCTCATCGCGTCCAGCCCCGAGGTGAGTGTCCAGACATGCAGGTCGTCGACCGCCACCACGCCGGGGATATCCGACAGCTTGGCCTTCAGCAGCGCCATGTCGACCTCGGGCGGCGTGCCCTCGAGCAGGATATGGACGGCCTGCTTGAGCAGGCTCCAGGTCCGCGGCACGATGAACAGGCCGATGCCGGCGCCGACGATCGGATCCACGATCGTCCAGCCGGTCAGGAGGACGACGATGGCTGCCACGATGACGCCGAGCGAGCCCAGCATGTCGCTCAGAACCTCGAAATAGGCGCCCTTGACGTTGAGGCTTTCGGACGATCCGCCAGAAAGGAGCTTCATGCTGATGAGGTTGACGCCGAGTCCGACGACCGCGACCGCCAGCATCGGGCCGCCGATGATCTCGGGCGGGTTCTGGAAGCGCCGATAGGCCTCGTAGAGGATGTAGACCGTCAGCACGAGGAGAACGACGGCGTTGGTCAGCGCCGAGAGGACTTCCGCGCGGACGTAGCCATAGGTCTTCTCCGGCGTTGCGGGCCTTTCGGCGAAGCGGATCGCGATCAGCGCCAGAGCGAGGCCGCCGGCGTCCGTGAGCATGTGGGCCGCGTCCGCCAGCAGCGCCAGGCTGCCGGTCCACAGCCCGCCGACGACCTCCGCGACCATGAATGCGGTCGTCAGGCCGAGCGCCATCGCGAGCCGGCTCTTGTGCCTGCCGGCCGCCGTGCCCGCCGGCGCCGCGCCCGTATGGGAATGTCCCGAACCCATGATCTTGCTCCGTGTCGCGGCGCGTTGCCGTCGAGGCCGTTGGCGCGTGGCTAGAAGCCCAGAAAGATGATCCCGACACCGAGAAACATGAGCAGCGAGCCGAGAATGCCGCTCTCGTAGCGTTCCAGAAACTCAAGCCGAAGACGCTCGATCCCCGACATCGTCAGCCAGGTGAAAATGACCATTCCGGATATGGTGGCGACCGAAAGGACCGCGCTCAAGAGGAGGAATCCGGGCCAGCCATACGAGATCCCCGACAGGTAAACCGGCAGGAAGCCTTCGCAGGGCGAAAAGGTCAGGAGCGTGAACAGGCTGACGATGACCGCGCGGTCGGATTTCGGCGCCGCGCCCGTGACGCCGCGCGCCGCATTGGCGGCCGGAGCCGCGTGCGCATGCGCGTGCTCCTTGTAACTCAGCGCATGGCGATGGGCATGGGAGCCGTGCGCAAGGCTGAAGGTGGCGTCGAACTCATGCGGCTCCGGAATCTCCTCGCGGGATTCGAGGAAGCCGTCCCTGGCGACGAACGAGAAGGATTGCCGCGCTCCGTCGGGGCGCAGGGTTTCGAGCGAAACCGCCTCGACGCCGGGCAGGTCCGCGCCCGCCTCGGCCCGCAGGCGGAACCGGGGTGGGACGCCGTCCTCGAAGACCTCGAGCAGCAGCATGCCATGGCCCGTATCGATCCGCTTGGTCTCGTCCTCGTGGCCGTGCGTATGCTGGTTCGGGCCTTGGGCATGCGAATGACCGTGGCTGTGGCCGCCATGACCGCCATGGCTATGACCGCCTGAGCCGAAATGACTGTGGCCGTGGCCCTCGCCGCGCGCCTGCCGGACAAGGTAGTAGAGTCCGAACAGGATCAGTGCGCCGCCGGCGATCCAAGGAAAGACAGTGCCGGTCCACTTGCTCGTCTCGATGCCGAGCCAGACCACCAGGACGCCGAGCATGGTGGTGAACAGGACGTGGCCCGCGCCGCAGAGCGCCACCACCATCAGAGTCTTGCCCTTGCTCCAGCGCTGCCCGCGCCCGGCCATGACGAATGGCAGCCAGTGGGTCGGGATCGCCGCGTGGGCGAAGGCGACGACGAAGCCTGTCGCCATGATCGACAGGAGGAAGGGCTCATTCACCGCGTCGTTCTCCTGCTGGCTCCGCTCTCAGCTTCCGGTTCTCTCGAACAGGAGAGCGGTATCGGGCGCTTGCGCGCCTGTTCAGATCAATCGAATGGTCCGTCGATCGCGCCGATCGCAGCCTTCCCCTGGAAAGGGTAAGACGGTCGATGTCATCGCTCTCAACCATGGTCCTTGTGCTCCGGTTCGCCGAGATTCTCGACGCGGATATGGGCCGGGAGGCGGCCGGCGCGCTCGACGACGAACGTCACCGGGATGGAGCCGCCGGGCTCGACCTTGGCGTTGAGGCCGATCAGCGTGATCTGATGCGTTCCCGGCCTCAGCGACACCCTGCCGTTGCCTGGAACGGCAAGCTCGTCGAGTTCGATGGGACGAACGAGTCCGGTCTTGGTGTCCAGCGCCTTCAGGATGGCGTGATGGGCGGCGGCGGTCTCGATCTTGAGCAGCCGATCGGGATGGGCGCCGCTGTTGCTGAAGGTCGCGTAGAACGGGAACTGGTCGCCCTTGAGGGCCGACCCCTTCGCCCATGGATGGATCACGGCGACGCCGCCGCGCTGCGCCACCGGCTCGGGATGGATCTGGCCCATGGCGAGCAGCCCTGCGCCGACCAGCACGACAAGCCCACCGAGGCGCCAGACGGCAGCCCGCGAGAGCAGTGCGAATGGCTTGATGTCGGCGGAAGCCGCGGTCGCAAGCCATCGCCTGATCCGCTTCACGTCCGCTCCCCCGACTCGCTTTGAGCGGCCTTCGTCTCCGCCAGACCCGCGCCCGATCGGCCACGCCGATAATCGGCCAAAGCGGCCAGCAGCATCAGGCCGACGCCGGCTGAGATGGCGATGTCGGCACCGTTGAAGGTCGGCCAGTGCCAGCCGCCCCAGTGCAGGTCGATGAAGTCCGTCACGGCGCCCTGACTCCAGCGGTCCTTCGCATTGCCGAGCGCGCCGCCGGCGACCAGCGCAAGACCGATGCGTTCCGCCCGGATCGGGCTCCTGACGGCCCAGACCATCAGGCCGAGCGCGACGGCGACCTTGAATGCGGCCAGAAGACCCGGCCATGCCTCCAGCGTGTCGCGGCCGATCCCGAAGCTGACGCCGTAGTTAAAGCCCAGACGCAGGTTGAGGAATGGCGCGATCTCGATCACGCGCGGCGGCTCCATGACATAGGTCAGGATCAGCCATTTCGAGAGCTGATCCAGCGCCGCGGCCGCGACCGCCCAGCCCAGGACGTCTCCGAGCCGCTTTTGCATCGTCATGGCGTTGTGTTCCCCGCGCGGCGGCGCGTTCCGAGCCAGCGCCGGACGCGCTGCCGGTAGTCGCGATAAGGCTCGCCGAGGGTCTGCGAGAGGACGCGCTCCTCAATGCGGACCTGGAGGATGATGGCGATCAGGAGCACGAGCGTCAGGCCCGCCTGGATCAGGCTGGGCAGCACGATGAAAAGGCCCACGAACAGCAGGGCCTGTCCGACGAAGACCGGGTTGCGCGAGATCGCGAAGGGGCCGTCGTCGACGATCGGCCCCAGTTCGCCCTCAGCCGCGCCGATCCGCCAGGACAAGCCCATATGGCGTTGGGACAGGATCGCGACGCAGGCCCCGACCACGACGAGAAGATGCCCGAGCACATCGAGCCAGGGCCCGTCCAGGGCCTCAGAGAGGGGATCCGCCTCGACCGGGTTGCCGACCAGCGCCAGCACGAGCGGCCAGATTACCGCGCCGGCGAAAGCGAGGCGGAACAGCGTGGCGGGCAGCGCCTGTTTTTCGCGCCCCTTGTCGAAGAGCCAGATCGGCCGCCCCGCCTCTTTCGCGAGGATGGCCGACATGGCGAGGAAGCTGATGACGTAGACGACCGTCATCAGGTAGCTGGCGATTTCCATGCCCGACATGGCGCGCTGCCCGTCAGGCCGCTCGGCCGGCGTTGAAGCGCAGCAGCCGCAGGGCGTTGGCCGTCACGATCACGGTCGCGCCGGTGTCGGCCAGGATCGCAACCCAGAGGCCGGTGTAGCCGAACACGGTCGTCACGAGGAATACAGCCTTCAGCCCGAGCGCGATGGCGATGTTGACGCGGATGTTGCCCATCGTCGCGCGCGCCAGGCGGATCATGGCGGGCACGTCGCGGACGCGGCTCTTCAGGATCGCGGCGTCGGCGGTCTCGAGCGCGACGTCGGTGCCCGACCCCATCGCCACGCCGATGCCGGCGGCGGCCAGCGCCGGCGCATCGTTGATGCCGTCGCCGATCATCATGACCGAGGCCTTGGCCGACAGCGCCTTGATGGCCGCGACCTTGTCCTCCGGCATCAATTCGGCTTTGTGTTCCATCCCGAGCGAGCCGGCGATGGCCGCGCCCGTGCGGGCATTGTCGCCGGTCAGCATCAGCGAGCGGATTCCCATCGCCTTCAGCTCGGCGATGCCGGCGGCCGCGTCCTCGCGCGGCTCGTCGCGCATGGCGATCAATCCGATGAGCACGCCGTCGGCAAGAACGGCGGCGACGGTCTTGCCCGCGGTCTCCAAGTGTTCCACGGCGGCTTTCGCCTGGTCATCGAAGCTGACCCGCGAGAGCGCGTGGCGCGGCGCGCCGACGAAGATCGCGGTTTCGTCGAGCGTGCCGGTCACGCCCTGTCCGGGGATCGCCTTGGCCTCCGTCGCGTTGCGCATCGGGATCGCATGCGCCTTGGCGCGCTCGATGATCGCCAGCGCCAGCGGGTGGCTCGACCCGGTCTCGACCGAGGCCGCGAGCTCAATAACCTCCCGCTCGCTCCGTCCCAACGCGACGACCTCGGTCACGCGCGGGCGTCCCTGCGTCAGCGTGCCGGTCTTGTCGAAGGCGACGATGCCGGTCTTCGCGGCGGCCTCGATGACGACACCGCCCTTCATCAAGAGGCCCTGACGTGCGCCTGTCGAGAGCGAAGCCGCGATCGACGCCGGCACCGAGATCACCAGCGCGCAGGGACAGCCGATCAGCAGCAGCGCCAGCGCCCGATAGATCCAGACCGACCATTCGCCGCCGAGCATCAGCGGCGGCACGATGGCCACCAGCACCGCCAGTGCCACGATCGCCGGCATGTAGATGCGCGAGAAGCGGTCGATGAAGCGCTCGGTCGGGGCGCGCGCCTCCTGCGCCTCCTCGACCAGCCGAATGATGCGGGAGATCGTGTTGTCCTCCGCTGCCTTGGTGACGCGCACCCGCAGCGCGGCCTCGCTGTTGACCGAGCCGGCGAAGACCGGTTCGCCGACGCCCTTGGTCTTCGGCACGGATTCGCCCGTCACCGGGCTCTCGTCGATGCCGGAGACGCCGTCGGTGATCTCGCCGTCGGCAGGAATGCGGTCGCCGGGGCGCACCAGCACCGTCTGGCCGATCGTGAGGGCGGCCGCGTCGATCGTGCGGGTTTCGCCGTTCTCCTCGACGATCGCCGTCTTTGGCACGAGGTCCTTGAGCGCGCGGATCGAGGCCCGAGCCCTGTCTGCCGCGACGCCCTCCAGCACCTCGCCGACCGCGAATAGGAAGACGACGAGTGCGGCCTCCTCGGCTGCGCCGATGAAGAGCGCGCCGGTGGCGGCGATGGTCATCAGCATCTCGATGGTGAAGGGCATCCCGGCGCTGGCGGCCGCATAGGCCTTGCGCGCCACCGGGACGATGCCGATCACGCAGGCCGCGATGAAGGCCCAATGCGCGATCGCCGGCCAGACGAGGCTGGACGCCCACGCCCCGCCCAGCAGCACGCCCGTCGTCAGGACCAGTCGGCCCTTGTTGGAATGGTACCAGGATACGCCGTCGGGCGTCGCTTTATGAACGTGGCCCGGTAGGCCGTGGCCGGCATCGATGGGGTGCTTGCCGGCGCCTTCCGCTGTCGTGGGTTTGGACTCGTGGCCATCGTGGTCATGCCCCGCCTGATCACGGGTATGCGTCTTCGACGCGATCGCCGCAGCGGTGAACCCGAGGCTGGTGACCTTCTTCTCGATGGCGTCCTGCTTGGTCTGGCTCTCGTCGAGCGCCAGCGTCAGTGTTTCCGACATCATCGAAAGCTTGACCTCGCTCACGCCGGGCATGCGTTCGACCGCGCCGCGGATCGTCGCCGCGCAGCTTGGGCAGTCCATGCCGCCGATCTTCCAGCTCAGGGGCGCAGGCGCGGGTGCGCTCGTCGTCGCCGTCGCCGCCTCGGCCTGCCCTTGAGCATTGCAGCAGCCGCACGCCGCCGGCTCCGGGGCTGGCGTGGTTTTCGTGGCCATCATCGCCGTCGTGTATCCGAGGCTGGAGATGCGCTTCTCGATCGCCTCGCGTCGGGTCTGGCGCTCGTCGAGCGCCAGCGTCAGGGTTTCTGCGACGACCGACAGCTTCACTTCGCTCACCCCGGGCAGACGCTCGACAGCGCCGCGGATCGTCGCCGCGCAGCCCGCGCAATCCATGCCACCTACCTTCCAGCTCAAGGTCTGGAGCCGGGTGTCCGAGGTCGCTGTCAT
This sequence comes from Allobosea sp. FBZP-16, assembly GCF_002831785.1. Lineage (NCBI taxonomy): Bacteria > Pseudomonadati > Pseudomonadota > Alphaproteobacteria > Hyphomicrobiales > Alloboseaceae > Allobosea > Allobosea sp. FBZP-16. The sequence continues at coordinate 10,101 of NZ_LNCQ01000026.1, forward strand.
GGTCGTCTCCGCTTGCAGGCGCTATGAGACACCCCAGATACGACCTCTAGCCACTTCAGCTTCAAGAGGGAAAATGCGGATGGCTGAGAAAAACATCGCGCGCGCCATGCCGATCGGTTCGCTCTCGGACCGGACAGGCGTGAAGGTCGAGACCATCCGTTATTACGAGCAGGTTGGGCTGCTGCCGCAGCCCGAACGCTCTGAGGGCAACCAGCGTCGCTTTGGCCGGGTCCATGTCGAACGCCTGGCCTTCATCAAGCATGCCCGCGACCTCGGTTTTCCCGTCGATGGCATTCGTGCGCTGCTCAGACTGTCTGACAATCCCGGCATGGCCTGCGACGAGGCTCATGCGATTTCCGTCGCCCATCTCGACGACGTGCGCCACAAGATCGCCCGGCTGCGTTCGCTGGAGAAGGAACTGGAGCGGATCGCCGCGACCTGCTCAGGTGGTGTGACAGCGTGCGACTGCAAGATCATTGAGGCTTTGGCCGATCATGGCCAATGTCGCAACCACGCCCATTGACGCCATGGGAGCTGCTTAGGGCCAGTGGCAAACATGAAGGCAAAACGACCGCCCGTTTCTAAGACCCCTGCCAAAAGGCATCGGCGCTTCGATAGAGTACATAAGCAGCGACAATGAAGATGAGCGCCGCGAAGACGCGATTGAGCATATCCTTTTGTCCCGACAGCCGCGTTGCGAGCATCATGCCCAACACGCCGCCTAGAACCCCTCCGCCGATGAACTGGGCCGCGATCGTCCAATCGATCATGCCTGACACTGCATAGTTGAGCGCCGTCGCAAGCCCAAAGGTACCGACTGCGAGCAGTGAGGACCCAACGGCGTCGATGGATCTCATGCCGGTCGCCAAGATCAGGCCGGGGACGATCAGGAACCCGCCGCCGATACCGAAGAACCCCGATGCACCGCCGGCGATGATCGCCACTGAACCCGTGAGCAGGCACATACGCAGATCGACAGGTTTGGGCACGGTGGTGGCATTCTTGCGCGGTCGCAACATCAGGACGCCGACAACAAGCATCAGCAGGCCGAACAGAAACAGCAGGCGCTGCCCGTCCATGGCCTTGCCCAGTGTCGAGCCGATGAGCGCGCCAACCGAGCCCACCAGCGCGAAGACGATCGCGCAGGTCCAACGCACATGGCCCCTGCGGGCGTGCCCGATCAGATTGGCATAGGCATTGACCGAGACGGCAAGCGCGCCGGTTCCGATTGCGATGTGGGGCTGCGCGATGCCGACAGCATAGAGCAGCAGCGGCGTCGCAAGGATGGAACCCCCGCCGCCGACAAGGCCTAGCGCGAAGCCGACCAGGCCGCCCGAACCGACTGCGATGAGAACCTGCTCCGTCATGGCGCCCTCCGGAGCGCGGGTGTATTGGTCCGGCCTGCGATCAAGCGATCATGGATCGTCATGCCGACGAGCATGGCCACGACGAACAGCGCGACTGGAGCGAGGCCCAGCGACAAAGCAGCTAGCGCAGGGCCGGGGCAGAGTCCGGCCAATCCCCAGCCGATCCCGAAGATGGCGGAACCCGTGATCAGGCGAGTGTCGATCGGCATGGTGGCCGGCAGGTGGAATGCGTCGCCGAAGGCCGGGTTTTGCAACCGACGTCGCACAAATATCCCCGACATCACGACCGCAACCGCGCCGCCGAGCACGAAGGCGAGACTGGGGTCCCAATCGCCGGCGACATGGAGGAAGCCGCGCACGCGGACGGGGTCGAGCATGCCCGACAGCGACAGGCCAATGCCGAAGATGGCGCCGGATGCCAGCGCGGTCAGGATTTGTGCATGACGGTTCATGGCGCGACGAGCCTCATCAAGGTGACGGTAGCGACGCCTGCCAGAAGGAAGGTGACAACGGCGGCGACTGAACGCGGCGACAGACGCGCCAGGCCGACCACGCCATGACCGCTCGTGCAGCCCGAGCCCATGCGCGTACCAAAGCCGACCAGCAGGCCTGCCAGCGCGATGACGGGCAGCGAAGCTGTGATCGTCACAGGCGGCCACTGGCCGGCGCCGACCCGATATAGCAGTGGCCCGGAGATCAACCCTATGGCGAAGGCGGCGTTGGTCTCGACCTGTGCGCCTTGTGCCAGCCGGCCGAGAATGCCGCTGATCCCGGCAACGCGGCCATTGAGCAGCAGCAGCATCGCGGCCGAGAGGCCGATCAGCATGCCACCGATGAGGGATGGCCAGTAGGAGGTCATGATCCAGATTCCTCGGCACAGAAGATGGCGTGAAGAGCCTCGACGAGCTGGGCGGCTTTCTGCTCGCTCAGCCGGTAGAAGATCTGCTTGGACTCGCGCCTTGTCTCGACGATCCCGGCCTCGCGCAGCACGGTGAGCTGCTGGGAGAGCGTCGGCTGCTGGATGCCCAGCTCGTTCTCGAGCTGGCTGACGGCATACTCCCGCTCGACGAGGGTGCAGACGATCATCAGCCGGTTGCGGTTGGCGAGCGTCTTCAACAGGCTCGCAACCTCCGTCGCCCGGCCGGAGAGTTCCGCACGGGTCATCGATGGTCGTGATGGCGTCGTCATGCTGGTTCCTCGGCCCAGACCGCGCCCGCCAAGGCGTCGAGCGGAACCTTGAGATAGCGCCGGCCGTTCGACTCAGGTTCGGGCAGGCGTCCGCCACGAATGTTCACCTGCAGCGCCTGCAGCATCAGTTTGGGCATCGACAGCGTCTTGTCGCGTGCTTCGCGCATCGCGGCGAAAGCCGCCTCGTCGAGGCCGACGACATGCGCGTTCGCCTGCTTCTGCTGCGCCACAGTGCTCTCCCAGCGCGGCTCGCGCCCGCCGGGTTGGTAGTCGTGACCGGTGAACAGGCGCGTGTCGTCTGGCAGTGCCAGGATCGCCTGGATCGAGGCCCAGAGAGCCTTCGCGCTGCCGCCGGGAAAGTCAGCACGCGCGGTTCCGCCGTCGGGCATGAACAGCGTGTCGTGTACGAAGGCGGCGTCGCCGATGACATAGGTGATCGAAGCGAGCGTATGTCCGGGCGAGAACAGCACGGAGACGTCCAGCGTGCCGAGCTTGAAGCGTTCGCCATGTGCAAACAGCTTGTCCCATTGCGAACCGTCGGCCGGGAACTTCGGCCAGTTATACAAGCCCTTCCACAGCCGCTGCACAGCGACGACCTGCTCGCCGATCGCGGTCGGGGCCCCAGTCTTTTCCTTCAGGTACTGCGCCGCGGAGAAATGGTCGGCATGGGGATGGGTATCCAGGATCCACGCGACCGTCAGCCCCTTCTCGCGGACATAGGTGAGGATGGCGTCGGCGCTGGTCGTGGCCGTCGAGCCCGACCTCTCGTCGAAATCCAGCACCGGATCGATGACGGCGCAGGTCTTCGTGGCAGGGTCCGAAACGACGTATTGGATGCTGAAGGTCCGGGGGTCGTAGAAGCCTTTTACGTTCGGCCTCGCCGAGGTGGGTGCAGTGACGGTGCTCATGACTGGGCTCCTCGAACCGCCAGCCAGGCGTCAGCCGCTGCGAGATTGTGCCCATGCGCTTCGCCGAACGCCCGCACATCACCGGCCCGCATGCGACCGTCCAGGACTTCACCGAGAACGAACAGGGTCAGCGCACGGGCGCCGCTCTTGCAATGTGCGAGCACCGGACCTTCCGCCGAGGAGAGCGCAGCTTGGAATGCGCGCACATCGCTTTCCCTGATATCCTTCAACGTGACCGGAACATGAGCATAGGCGAGCCCGGCCTGTTGAGCCGAGGAGGCCTCCGCAGCTGACCCGGGCTGCCCGTCCTCCTCGCCGTCGGGGCGGCTATTGATCACAGCGGCAAAACCGGCCGCGGCAATTCCAGCAAAATCAGCGGGCGATGGCTGGCCGGCGATCGACAGCTTGTCGTTGACGTTGGTCGGATTCATGAGTGCTCCTTACGGTAGACGTTATATAATTAAGTAATATGTATAATGTCTAGATTCAAGACGCTCTCCCGACTTTCGTTCGGCGTAGCGCGATCCCATTGGCCGACCGATGACGGCAATTGGGTATGCTCGGGTGGGGGGCGCCATTAATGGTCGCTCCCTGACCAACCTATCCGTCCCCCCAGAGGGATACGATCGATGGTGCCGAGCTGGCTGAAGCCGATCGCCGCGCAGCTCCGACTTGATGCTTCATTGCCCCGGCATCAAACCGCGACAAATCGGCCTAATGTCTCTGGATCGATGTCCTTGCCTGACTGGAAGTATGTTTTCAGGGCATCGATTGCCTTGATCTGCAGGTCGAACCTGTTTGTTCCGAATTTTTGCGGCACGCCCTGCGAGGTTACGAATGAGACGCCGTAAATTTTGGACAGGTCGATCGGCGCGTCCCCGACAAAGATGTGTTCGATCCGCTCGCCCGGTGGGTTTTCCAGCTTTCCATAGATGGTCATGCCGCAGAACCGTTTGAGATAGCCGCCCATCTGCTCGAAAGGATCACTGGCGAAGGTGCGCTGTACGTTGTCCTCCATCAGCTCCCAGATATCGAAGCCCGTCAGATCGACGGTTGAGATTGGCGGGTTGGGAGGAATGATGTTCCAAAGGTCATTGACCGTCACTGGCCCTGGCGGAATCGGCGCGCCGTAGCGCCAACCATTCGAGAAGGCGATCCTGGTGCCGCCGGCCAGCGCGACGGCAGCCAGCAACAAATCGTCCATGGGAGCAGATAGCACGGTATCCCGGTGAAGCCCGATCGAAGTCCGGCCGACGACCTCGTTCAGCATCGTACGATGAGGCCGCATCACGTCATCGACCATACGAGTCATGGCATCGTCTGGCGTGATCGACGCGTCTACGGTGATGAGCTCATGACGCGTATCGACGATTTTGCCCTCAGCGATCCGAAGATCCAGCCGGCCGACGAATGCGCCATGACAACCGGACTGAATTATCGTTGTGCGCCCGACCTTAACGGGGTGCTTCAGCCGATTATGCGTGTGTCCGCTCACGATGACGTCGATGCCCGAGACGACGTCCGCGAGCTTCACATCCTGAGGAAAGCCAAGATGCGACAGCACGATGATTAGATCGGCGGCCTCGGTCTGACGCAGCCGCTCGATCTCAGCTGGCAGTTCTTCGAGCCCGAGCGTAAAGCGCAGGCCCTCGCTGAAATGCGGCGGCATGCTCTTGTCGATGATCGATGCGGCGATGCCGATAATCCCGATCCGTAGCCCAGCCCGTTCCACGACCGTCGATGCGGGAAATGGCCTGGCGCCGGTTATTTGGTCATAGCAATTGATCGCCAGCATAGGATGGTTGAGACGGGTAACGAGCTCACGAAAATGGTCCGGCCCCCAGGCGAACTCCCAATGAGCCGTCATGGCGTCGAGTTTCAAGGCGTTCAGCAATGGAACAAGCGCTTCGCCCTTGCTCACCATGGCAGGGTAAGTGCCATGCATGGTGTCGCCATTGTCGAGCGCAAGCACGCCGTCAGGGTTACCCAGCCTCGCTTGTTTGAAGAGCGATGCGATGCGTGCGTAGCCCCCAATGCGCGGATATGCGGCGTCGCTCCCGGCCCAGACCAACTCGGGATGGGCTTCGAGGTAGCCGTGCGTGTCGTTGATCTGAAAGATCGTCAACTCGTGAACTTTTGACATGTGCTTGGCCTCATGTTCTTCGCAGGGGAGGCTTGATAGCCCGCATCGATCATGCCTCGGCAACTCACGCCAAGCGGGCCGGCTGAGCGCTCCGGCGTCCTTACGGCGCTTTGGTGGCCCATCCCCAGCGCGCAAAAATGGCCGCACCGTCCGCTGATCGCAGAAAACTCACAAAGCGCTCGGCATCCTTGTCCTCACGACCTGTTTTCGAGATCACCACGCCGGTATCGCGGTAGATGCGGTAGGGTTCTTCGACCGGCACGACATCGGCAAGCTTCGGGTTTGCGACTTGCCAGATGTTCCAGATAATCCAGGCCTCAAGCGTCGGATCATCGATCCAGGCCTGACGCGCTTCGGCGCTGTTACGGGCATAGACGACAATGTTCTTTCTGAGCGAGCTAACCTTGTCGATATCGCCCGTCCGTCCAGCCATATCCTCCCAAAGGCCGTTTTGCCCGGCTCCGTTGACGACTAGAATGCGCCGACCCGGCTTGAACAGGTCCTCGAGGCCCTCAAGTTTCAGGGGATTGCCGGGGCGGACGAGGATGGAGGCGGCGCGCAGGTACAGCGGTTCAGCCTGGGACGCCTCGATGCGACCGTCCATAGCCGTGACGAAATCCGTCATCATGGTCTCAGACCCGCTGAAGACGATGTCTGCGTCTTGCTTTGCCTTATCGATCCATTGGGGAGTAGGACCGGCGACGACCGCGACAGCACGGCCCGTCTTCTGTTCGAATGCGGCTGCCGCTTCCCGCATCGCCGGCGCCGGGCCGCCCGGCCCTTTAACCCGCAGCGCGTCAGCTTGGGCAGAAAATGACGCTGCAATACCAGCAAAGACTATAGCTATGAAAAAAGTTTTATTCATTGTACCGCGCCTCTCAATTTCCTGAACAACAAGTGGATATAGCCACCCTGAATTTGAAAAATTCTCGAATCTATAGCCTTAATCTGCATATCAATCTCTTCGGGAGAGATTTCCCCGATATGCGCCTTGAACAACTGGCCGTCGGCGCTCAGGAATAATGTCACGGGAATACCGGGTGTTCCGTAATGACGGGGCAACGCTGAATTCTGGTCGAAAAGAACATGCTTGAGCCGCAGATTCTGGCCCTCGAGATATGCTCGTGCGACCTGCGGGGTTTCGCCTTGATTGACGAACAGAAACCGGACGTCCGGATTGTCCACCTCGGCCGCAGCCAGGACCGGCATCTCGCGCCGACACGGGGGGCACCAGGTCGCCCACAGGTTGATCACGGTTATCCGTCCGGAAGGGACGGCCAAATCGATAGGCTCCCCATCGGCCGACGCTAGCGTCAGCGCAGGAGGACCGATTGGCGCACCAGCGGCAACAAGCTGAAAGGCTACGTTTGCCACGAGAACGCCAGCCACGGTCGGCACGATCGCCCAGGCCATCAAGCGGCGGGTTCGCAAGAGCAGGAGGCTCGCGACAATGATAACGGGCAGAGCGCCGACCCAAACAAATCCCCCTTGCCACACCGCGAAAGCACGAAGTGGATCGTCTTCGAAAAACGACCAGTTCAAGACAACGTGGGTGAGCCGTGCCGCAGCTACGCTGCCGATCAGCACGACCGTGCTCCACAGGTTGAACAAGGTGCTGACGCGCTTGGTCTGAACGCTCGCGACCAGAATGAACGCCAGTAGGCCCAGCAGCATGGCGAGGCGTTCGGGAGACAGAACAAGGGGTCCGATCGTCATCAGATCAGCCCGTGCAGCCGTGTCGGCGGTCTCGTGGAATGAGGTTCAAAGCACCACCACCTTCGAACCCGCCGGAATCCGATTGTAGAGGTCGATGACGTCCTGATTCATCATCCGGATACAGCCGGACGAAACGGCCTCGCCAATCGTACTCGGCTCGTTGGTTCCATGGATCCGGTACAGCGTATCCTTGCCGTTCTTGAAGAGGTAGAGCGCGCGGGCGCCGAGGGGATTGGTGTCGCCGCCAGCCATACCGCCGGCCCATTTGGCGTAGCGGTCCGGTTCGCGCTTGATCATGTCGGTCGTCGGCGTCCAGCGCGGCCATTGCGCCTTGCGTTCGACGGTTGCCGTGCCCTGGAACTCCAGCCCCTCCTTGCCGACGCCGACGCCGTAGCGCAGGGCCTTTCCGTTCTCCTGCACCAGATAGAGAAAGCGCTTGCGCGGATCGACGACGACGGTTCCCGGCTGGTGCGTCGTTTGGTAGTCGACCAATTGCCTGAGATTGCGCGGCCGGAGGTCTTCCAGCGCGACTTCAGGAACGTGAAACTTCTCGTTCGTCAGGGCGGCATAGCGCTCGGCCTCCGCGGGGCTGACCATCGCGACTGGCGCAGCAGCCTGCGGCGGTGGCGCCGCGACGGTGGTGCAAGCGCCGACCGAAAGGGCGAGTGCGAGGAACGCGGCGACCGAACGAGCCGAGGGCAAAGATACTGTCATCGAATTCTCGTTTGAGGTGTTGATCGGCATTTCGTCAGAAGCGTTATCGCGCATTGAGCTTGGCCCGCGCGTCGGCGACGACTTGCTTGAAGCCGTCATAATTCTGGGTCGAAGTGCGGAACGGGCCGATCAGATAGGCAGGCGTGCCATCGATGCCGATCGAGTCGGCCTGAGCGAGGTTTCGCTTCAGCAATGCCGTGATCGCGGCGCCATGCTTGTCGAGGTCGGCCTGCAGACGAGGCATATCGACGCCCGAGGCTTTGACCGCCGCCAGCATCGCTTCCTTGCCGATGCGCATTCCCGGAATGCCCATCAAGGCCTTGTGGGCGACCTCGTAGCGATCCTGGTATTTGGCGGCGAGAGCGAGCTGCGCGCCATAGACCGAGGCTTCGGTCAGAACCGGCCAGTCCTTGTAGACAAGGCGGATTTTGCCGTCGGTCTTGACGATGCGTTCGAGGTCAGGAGCCGACTTCTTGCAGAATGGGCAATTGTAGTCGAGGAACGCGACGATCGTGACGTCGCCCTTGGGGTTGCCCGCCGTTGGCGCTTCGGGATCGTTGAGAATGGCCTTGGTGTCGATGCTTTGCGCGAGAGCGGGCGTGGCGAATGCCAGCGCGTTCACCCCTGACGCGATCACACTTGCAGTAAGCTGGAGGAAATGTCTGCGATTCATGATTGGCTCCTGTGAGACGTGGTGGAAACGAGTGCCGGTGCGCGGCGCGATCACGCGCCCGCGCGATCGAGGGCGCGGTTGAAATCATCGAGAGAGATCGCGCCGATCATTCGGTCGGAGCCGATTTCACGGCCCGACTTCGCGTCGAGGAGAAACATCGTCGGCGGGCCGGCGACCGCGAAGCGCGCCATCAGGCCCCGGCTGTCGCCGTCATTGGCCGTGACATCGGCCTTGATCACCGTGAGCCGCTGAAGCCGCGCCTGTGTGGTGGGATCGAGAAACAGTGTGCGCTCGTTGGTTTTGCAGGTGACGCACCAATCGGCGGAGAAGGCGACAAGCACGGGCTGGCCAGCCGCCTGAGCTCCAGCAACAGCGGCATCGAAGGCGGCCGAAGATGTCACCGAGCGAATGTCGAGCGCAGCCGCCTGCTGCGCCGCGCCGCCTATGAAAGCGAGCGGACGAAGAGGGTCGGATGCGCCTCCCGCAAACCCGATCAGCAAGGCCACGCCATAAACCAGAAGGGCGAAACCGGCCGCCTTTCCGGCTCGGATGACGCCTCCGCTCGCCTGAGAAATCTGGTCGAACGCCCCGATGAAGACGGCCGTGCCAATGGCTAGGGCCGCCCAGAGCGCCAGCGCGGTCGTCTCGGGGATAACACGCGAGATCATCGAGATTGCCAGTCCGATGAAGACGAAGCCGAAGGCTTGCTTGACCTTGACGAGCCAGGGTCCCGAACGGGGCAGCAATCCCGAACCGAAAGTGCCGAAGACGATCAGCGGCAGCCCCATGCCAAGTCCGAGAGAAAACAGCGCGCCGGCGCCACGAGCGAGGTCGCCGGTCTGTGCGACGTAGAGCAGCGCGGCTGCCAGCGGCGGCGTCACGCAGGGGCCGACGATCAGCGCCGAAGCGAAGCCGAGCAAGGCGGCGCCCGCAATCGAGCCTCCGCGCCCTGTCGAGGCGCCTGTCAGACGGGTCGTCCAGGAGGCGGGAAGCTGAAGTTCGTAGAAGCCGAACATCGAGGCTGCGAGACCAACGAAGATCAGGCTCATCAGGCCCAGCGCCAAAGGGGTCTGCAACGCAGCCTGGAGGTTCTGCCCCGACCAGGCCGCGGCCGCTCCCAGCGCCGCATAGGCGAGCGCCATGGCGAGCACATAGGACGACGACAAGGAGAAGCCGCGCCGCGCCGTCAGCGTGCCGCCCGATCGCGCCAGCATGCCCGACAGGATCGGCACCATCGGGAACACGCAAGGCGTGAGGGCCAGCAGCAGTCCGAACCCAAGGAAGCTCGCCAGCATCGCAGCCAGGCCGCCGGTCAGCGCTGGATTGGCTCCGCCGGTCTCTGCCTCGCGCTTCACCGCCGGCGTCGGCGCTTCTGGCGCCTGCGCCCAAAGACTGGTCGCTGCGCCGCGGCCGGCGTCGACCTCCACCGATCTCCGAACGGCCGATGTGGCCAGATCGATCGTCTTCGTCACGGGCGGGTAGCAGATGCCCTTTTCGGCGCAGCCCTGATATACGACGTCGACGGTCGTTGCGGAGCCCGGCAAATCGGCCCGTAAAATCCCGGCTTGCGCCTTGTCGCGGTAGATCTCGGTCGGGCCGAAGGTCGGGTCATCCTTGCGTTCGCCGGCGTCGGTCGTCACCGGCAGGGGCTGTCCATCGGCGGTTCTGACGGCGATCTTGTCGCGGTACAGGTAATAGCCCGGCTTGATAGTCCAATCTAGACGAAGGCCCTTCTCGGCGTCGCGGGACACGCCGAGGCGAAAGGCCTCCCCGACCGGAATCGGCGTCTGCGCGACGCTTGCTGCCGGGATCAAGGCAACGGCCCAGAGAAAAGCCGCGATGATCCTGTTGGAAATGGCGCTCGACATGGAGACCCCTGACCGGTTGATGGGACGGTCAGGTCGGAAACCAACCTTAAGCCAGCCTTAAGCCTCGGCTGCAGTATCGAGGGCGAAGGAGATCAGCATGCGCATTCTCGTCGTCGAAGATGACCCGGTCCTCGCCAATGGTCTGAAAATCGGCCTCGGACTTGCTGGAGCGACCGTCGATCTGGCCGAGACCTGCGCGGACGCGCGGGCCGCCCTCGAAACCACCGCCTATGACGCCGTCGTCCTCGACGTGATGTTGCCCGATGGATCGGGCCTGTCGGTCCTCAAGGCGATGCGATCGGGCAAGGACCGGACGCCAGTCCTGCTCTTGACCGCGCTGGATGAGGTTTCCGATCGTATCGCCGGTCTCGACACCGGCGCCGACGACTATCTGGGCAAGCCCTTCGATCTCGACGAACTGGCTGCGCGGGTGCGCGCGGTCGCGCGCCGGGGAACCGGGCGTGCCGAGCCGTGTCTGAGTGCCGGCGGCATCGTTCTCGACCCGTCGCAGCTCGCAGCGACGGTCGGCGGGACGCCGGTGAACCTGTCACGCCGCGAGTTCGCGGTCCTGTCGGCCTTGATGGAGCGCCCGGGCACGATCCGCTCGAAATCCGAGATCGAGGATCGGCTTTATGGCTGGCAGGAGGAGGTCGAGAGCAACGCGATCGAGGTCCACATTCACAACCTGCGCGCCAAGGTCGGCCGCGACGCGATCGAGACCGTGCGCGGTCTGGGTTACCGCATGAGGCCATCGGCATGACTTCGCTGCGAAAGCGTCTTTTCCTCATTCTCGTCGCCGCAACCGGGGCTATCTGGCTCAGCGCGGTCGTCTGGATCTATGTCGGTGCCAAGGCCGAGGTCGAGCAGGTGCTCGATACGCGGCTGCAGGAGGCCGCGCGCATGGTGAGCTCGCTGGTCGGTTCTGGCGAGGTCGCCGCCTCCCGCGCGATCGCAGCCGTTCCCGGCCTTTCGCCGGAGCCTGCGAGCTATGAACGCCAGCTCTCCTGCCAGGTCTGGTCGCTGGACGGCCGCCTTGTCGCCCGTTCCAGCGGCGCACCGGATGCGCGGCTGGCCGAAAACGCCAGCGGCTTTTCCGATCGCGTGGTCGAGGGCGAAACCTGGCGCGTTTACGCCGTTGAGAACGTCGCCACCGGCGTTCGGGTCATGGTCGGCGATCGGCTCGGTCTGCGTGAGCGGTTGGTTGCAGACCTGATCAAGGGTTTGATCGCGCCCGCCTTCCTGATTGTGCCGTTGCTTGGGTTGCTCATCTGGGTGAGCCTGGGTCGAGGTTTGCGGCCGCTGAACGCGATGGCCGACCAGTTGCAGGTGAGAGCCGCCGACGACATGAGTCCGATTGCCGTTGGCAACGTCCCAGTCGAGGTCATGCCACTCGCTCGCTCGCTAAACGCGCTATTCGCCAAGGTGGAGCTGGCGCGCCGACACGAACGGGATGTGACCGCCTTCGCCGCGCATGAATTGCGTACGCCGCTCGCTGGCCTGAAAACGCAGGCCCAGATCGCGATCGCTGCAACCGACCCGGCCATGAAGGAGGGCGCATTGCGGCAAATCCTCGTCTCGGTCGACCGCACGACCCGCCTCGTGCGGCAGCTGCTCGCGATCGCGAAGCTCGACGCCCATGGCGTCGCGCCAGACGGCGAACAGGTGATCGTCGGCGATCTGCTCGACGAAATTATCGCGGCCCTAAAACCATCGAACACCGCCATCCAAGTCGACGTGGAGCCCGCCCTTCATTCGTTCAGAGTTCGCGCTAACCGCGAGATCCTGTCATTGGCGCTCCGCAACCTCCATGAGAACGCGCTTCAACATATGCCGGGCGGAGGCACCGTCTCATGGCGCCTATCGCTGGACGGACAGGGCGTGATCGTGGAGGACGAGGGGCCTGGAATTCCCGATGACGAGCTTCCGCTCGTGACGCAAAGATTCTTCCGGGGCCGGCACAAGACCGTCGCGGGCACAGGGCTCGGGCTCGCGATCGTCGCCATCGCTATCAACCGTCTCAGCGCGCGGTTCAGCTTGCAAAATCGCGATGGCAGACGCGGCGTCTCCGCTACGATCAGTTTTGAAGAGGCCCGTCGCGCCAAAGAAGACGCTCTGGCAGGGCCATAAAAGTCTTGTCGCTCATTCAAAACGGCCGCGAGCGGTGTTGCACCGATGGCGTCGCCCCGCAGCTGCCTATCATGGCATTTGAGACGCCAATGCCAACCTTACCTCCTGCCAAACCGTCCATGAGCTTGATCGCTGTGCCGTCAAACGCATAACGCCGACGATCGCGGGATCGGCCATATGACGAGCGTCATATGGCTTTTCCAACAAGTGCTCCAACGCCTGCCGTGAGGGCCATTGCGAAGGCCCCCCAGAATGCTACCCGGATGGTAGGCCGCAAAATCGCAGCACCGCCGGCCTTTGCCCCCAATGCGCCAAGCGCAGCCAGAAAGATCAATGACGTCACCGACACGATCGCGACAAGCTGGCTCGGTGAAGCCAGCGTCGCGGCGATGATCGGCAGCAAAGCGCCGACCGAGAATGTCGCCGCGGATGTCAGCGCTGCCTGTATCGGCCTTGCTGTCGTAACGTCGGTAATCCCAAGCTCTTCACGAGCATGAGCGCCGAGCGCATCCTTGGCCATCAGTTGCTCGGCGACCTGACGCGCCAGGCCCTGAGAGACGCCACGTTCGACATAGATTTGCGTAAGTTCTTCGGTCTCCAGTTCGGGCTGACTTGTCAGTTCCATCCGCTCGCGTGCGAGGTCGGCGTTTTCCGTATCGGACTGAGAGCTGACGGAGACGTACTCGCCCGCTGCCATTGACATGGCGCCAGCCACGAGGCCAGCCACGCCGGCAACCATCACCTCTCCCGATGAACTCGCGGCAGAAGCAACGCCGACCATAAGACTGGCCGTTGAGATAATGCCGTCATTAGCGCCCAGAACGGCGGCGCGCAGCCAGCCGATCCGCGCAACGAGATGATTTTCGGCGTGAGTCATTCTCATGAGCGGCGGCCTTCATTACTGGGATCGCGTGGGCAGGGCGTTACAATTTGTCACTGGATCAACGACACAAAAGCAATAAACAAGGGGCGGCAAAGCATCGGCTTTCATGAAATCAGATGGAGTCTATCGTGAACCGCAGAAACTTGCTCGCGAGCGCCGGCATTCTTGCCACGGGCACCATGGCCGCTCGCTACGGCTTTGCCCAGATGTCCAGCATGCCTGGCATGCAACACGGTGGTGCGGTCCCGCCGAAAACCGTGATCCAGCCGATCGAAGGCCAACCCTTGCCGATGCTGAAGGAAGTCGGCACAGGCGCGAATGGGGAGCTGGTCGCAGAACTTCGTGCATCGCCTGCTTCCGCTGAAATCGTTCGCGGGATGAAGACGCCGATCCTGGCCTATAACGGCATGAGCCCGGGGCCCTGCTTCGTTGCCCGGGAAGGCGATCTCGTCCGGATCACCTTGGTGAACGCAATTCCAGGACAGGAGAGCACGATCCACTGGCACGGGATGCCAGTTCCCGCCGAACAGGACGGAAATCCGATGAACCCGGTCACGAGCGGCGAGAGGCGGACCTATGAATTCCGCCTTCCCGAAGGAAGCGCGGGATCCTACTGGTATCATCCGCACCCGCACAAATTCACCGCTGAACAGGTTTATAGGGGCCTCGCCGGCGCCTTCATCGTCAAGCCGCGCGGCGAAGATCCCGTTCCGGCGGCCTTTGGCGACACGCCGCTCTTTTTTACTGACATGCGTCTGGCGTCGGACGCGACCATGCCCGCGAGCACGCCGGTCGATTTGATGAACGGACGGCAGGGCGATTTCGTTCTCGTAAACGGGGCCTACAAGCCAGAGCTCAGCCTCGAAGCTGGGACCCGCCGGCGCTTTCGTCTCTACAATGCATTGAACGCCGGTTATCTGCGCATCAGTTTCGGCGGCATCAAATTCGCGCTCATCGGCTCGGACGGCGGGCTCCTGGAGGCGCCGGTTGCCGATATGACAGAGGTTCTGCTGGCGCCTGCCGAACGTGCCGAGGTGCTCGTTCCATTCGATGGAAGCCAACGATCGGTCACGGTCCAGAGCCTGACCTACGACCGCGGCTGGATGGGACCCGGCGCGCCGTCGGCCGCCGCCGTCGACCTGATGACGATCTCCGTCACCGGCTCCGCTGCGGCCTCCATCCCGCCGCTGCCTTCCAAGCTGCGCGCCATCGCCGACCTCGGCGCCTCAACGATCACCAAACGCTTCGTCTTCGGCGAGACGATAAAGATGGGTGGCCCCGGAGGAATGAGCATGACGTTTTTGATCAACGGCAAGGTCTTCGAACCGGGACGGATCGACGAGACGATGAAGGTCGGCCAGCCTGAGATCTGGGAGATCGTCAATCCGACGGATATGGATCACCCGTTCCATATTCACGGCACCCAGTTCCAGGTCATCGACACGGAGAAATCTGGGACGCGCGTCGCCGCGCCTTTCAAGGCCTGGAAGGACACGGTGAACGTTGCGAGCAAGGAAACCGTCCGCATCAAGATCGTCCAGGACATGCCCGGGGACCGGATGTATCACTGCCACATATTGGAGCACGAACATCTCGGCATGATGGGGACCCTTCGCGCAGGTGCGTAGGGACGAGATCGATCGACCAATTGAGCCAGCCAGCATGGCGTCTGATCGAGAGGCTCGCTCGGGTGGTCCTGTCGGTTTCATGTGCGCGGTAGCGTCGGCAGGCCAAACCTGCTGACACCAAATCTCATGGGGTGCGGCCAGCCCTGATCACGCTCGCAGCCAGAACAGCGACGCAGCCGCCGATGAGGGCGCTGGCGGCCCAGATCATCGGCGCTTGGAGACCGAACGCCAGGATTGCCGCCGCCGCAACGACGGCCAGGATCGCCAGCGCGAGAAATTCGTCGTCGATGAACATGCCGACGAACTCCCGCAGGACAAGGCGGAAGATCTGCATCAGGCGAACTCCTGCCGTTGGCGGCGGATGATGGCGGCGAGCCCCAAGCCCGTCGCAAGGAAGAGCGCCGCGAAGGCCAGGATGGCCAGGTCCCGTCCCGGCCATGCGATCCCGAGGCCCTCGCCGGTCCAGAACAGGCCGAAGGCCGAGAGCATGACGCCCACGCCGAATTTGAGCGTGTTCTCGGGGATGCGCGCGAGCGGCTTGCGAACCACGAGCCCGATCGTCAGCACGAGCAGGCATGCCGCAAGCGCCCCGAGGCTCGCCGGCCACAGCAGGCCTCGGCCTGCGCCGACCGCGATGACGATGAAGACGACTTCGACCCCCTCCAGCACCACTGCCTTGAAGGCCGCCAAGCCAGCGATCCAGTCGAGATGCTTCTCCTGTTGACGGGCCAGGTCGGTCAGTTGCGCCGATTCTCTGGAGAAGGCGAGCGTTTCGTCGTGAAGCGGGATGATGCCGGCCGAACGCAGGATCGCCTTTCGCAGCCAGCGCAAACCGAACAGCAGCAGAAGCACGCCGACGAAAAGCTGCAACGCCTGGATCGGGACCTGATCCAGGACGGGGCCGAGCGTCAAGACGAGGGCAACCAGAAGGGCGAGACCAGCCACGGCCCCCGTCAAGGCAGGCCGCCAGCCGCGAACCGTGCCGACCGCGAGCACGATGGTGAACGCTTCGACGACCTCGACCAAAGAGCCGAGAAAGGCTGCGGAGATCGCGGGAGCGGCAGTGGCCCATGTCGTCATGGTCGCCTACTTTCGGATGGAGATGGCCTTCTGGCCATCGGCCTGTCACGATGGCAAACGCCCGATCCGTGACGATGTCGTTTTTTATATGTTACGACCGTAACAATCAAGAGGTTCAATGCCGACTCTCGAATGGTTGCTGTTGACCTACAAGGTCCCGACAGAGCCTGCCCGCAAACGCGTCTCGATCTGGCGCAAGCTCAAAGGCATGGGCGCGGTCTATCTGCAGGGGGGCGTCTGCGTGCTGCCCAAGACCGACGACCATCTGCGCCGTCTGAAAATGCTCGAAAACGAGATCGCCGAGGCCGAGGGCGAGGCCCTGCTACTGGCAACAATCGGCCTTGACCAGAAGCAGCAGGACAAGATCATCAGTCGTTTCAATGCCGATCGAGACGACGAATACAAGGAATTCATCGAGAAGTGCGTCGCATTCGAGGCGGAGATCGCATATGAGACCACAATTCAGCACTTTACCTATGCGGAACTGGGGGAAAACGAGCAGGAGCTGACCAAGTTCAAAACCTGGATCGCCAAAATCCAGAAGCTCGATTTCTACGGAGCTCCCCTCAACAAGGAGGCAATCGAACGGTTGGTCCGATCGGAGGCCATCCTCGATGCCTACGCGCATAACGTATTTGCCGCTCAAGCCGAGAACAGGCCCGCAGGGGAGCCCGGGCCGCCTTAGCAGCCGGCGATATCTTCGCCATGGCGACTGCCCGACTTCCCGAAAAATGGCGAAGGGATTCCTCCCTCCGCCATTCTCCCCGGCGCGCTATCCTGCGATGGCATTTGGGGGGCTGTCCGCAGAACGACGCTCCAAGCGCGGCCGTTCATCATCCAGCGGCGAATGTCACCGCCATGAACCGTGATCCATCGGCTGTCTTAATTTTCAGCAGTGCGGCCTTCTTTCCGTCCTTGCGAGCCTGCTCCAGCCCCGACTTGACCTGTTCGGGCCTATCGACCGGCTTTCCCGCGACCTCGAGGATGATGCTGCCTTCCGCCAACCCCTTGGCGGCGCCCTGCCCATCGGGATCGACGCCTACGACGACGACACCGACGTCGCCGGCCCCCGGCACGGCCTTCGCAGGCGCGAGCTTCACGCCGAGGATCGACTTGGCGTCGGGGGACGAGGAATCGGCCTTCGCCTGTCGCTCGTCGTTCTGGACTGCGAGGGCCACATTCGCAGTCAGTTCCTTGCCGTCCCGCAAGTAGGTGAACTCGGCCTTGTCGTTCGACTTCATGGCGCCGACTTTGCGGGTCAGTTCCCGAGCGTCCTTGATCGTGACGCCATTCATCTTTGTAATGACGTCGCCCGATTTGAGCCCTGCGGCCGCGGCTGGCGTGCCGGGCTCGGCGGTGTCGATGAGCGCGCCGGCTGCTGTCGGCAATCCGAGACCGTCAGCCAGATCCTGAGTCACCGGCTGCACGCGCACGCCGAGATAGGCGCGATTGACCCTGCCGCCATGCTCGAGCTGGTCCACGACCGAGGTGACGGTGGAAGCGGGGATGGCGAAGGCGAGACCGACGCTGCCCCCCGACGGCGAGAAGATCGCCGTATTCACGCCGACGACCTCGCCCTTGAGATTGAAGGTCGGCCCGCCGGAGTTGCCCTTGTTGATCGGCGCGTCGATCTGGAGATAGTCGTCATAGGGTCCCGAGCCGATGTCGCGGCCATGCGCCGAGACGATCCCCGCGGTGACCGTGCCACCGAGGCCGAACGGATTGCCGATTGCTACAACCCAGTCGCCGACCATCGGGGCCTCGCGAGCGAGCGCGACAAAAGGATAGTCGCCCTTGGTGGCGACCTTCAGCAGCGCAAGATCGGTCTTTGGATCCGTGCCCACGACCTTGGCCGCGAGCTCGGTTCCATCGCTGCGGGTGATCGTCACCTCCTTGGCATTCTCGACGACATGATTGTTGGTCACGACATAGCCGTCCGCCGAGATGAAGAAGCCCGAACTCTGCGCCATAGCCGGCGCCTGCCGCGCGCGAGGAGACGCCGGCGACTGGTCCTGTTGGCCGAAGCGCTTGAAGAATTCCTGGATCTGCGGCGGAAGGTTGTCGAGTTGTTCCGACAGATCGGCGGTTTTGGTGATGCCCGCATCGAGCTTGACCTTCACCGAGACGACAGCGGGTTTCACCCGCTGCACGACCGTCGAGAACGACGGCATAGTCTGAGCTGCGAGGTCGCTGGTGACGACCTGGGCTGCGCGCGCGTCATGCGCACCCGCGAAAGTCATGACGCCATAGGAGCTGCCGGCCAACATGGCCAGTGCGGCGACGGACGCCATCCAGCGTTTACGGGATGACAAGGTTGAGGTGTTCTTCGAGACTGCCATGATGGATCTCCGTGGCGTTGACTGGTCGCCAGCGCGGCCATGAGAAATGGTCTAGTCCCGCCGGGATGAGGCGGGCTTGTCCAGTTCATGACAAATTCCCAACGCAGCTCGCGGTCTCTCCAACCGAGCGGGTCGGGCTGACCCGTCGGGCCAGCATCGATTCGGCAAACGCCTCAATCGGCAACGGCAAGAACGACGGGTTCGGTTCCAGCTCGCTCTCGCACCGCGATTGTCTGTCCGAGACGGTCAAAGAAGTTCGCACCGATGGGTGGCGCCGACACAGAACGTGGCAGCGCCAGCAGGTTCAGCGGCTGCGACAGGGTCTCGGTCACGATGGAGGCCGCCAGTACTGGCGACGCTTTCAAGTCGGAGATTGTCAGCGGCGTCAGCCAGGCGCTGAGCACGCGACGGGTCGCTCCATCCGCGGACATCTGCATCAGGGTGAGGACTGGCGATTGGCCACTGCTGAGGCGTGGCAGCACCGGCATTTCGCCGAGCGCCGGTCGAGGCGACAGAAACGTCGCCACGACATTGATCGACCACGGTTTCGGGACTGACCACCCCTCTTTCTCCAACGCGCTTTGCAGCGTGGCAGGCGACCCAGCCCATTGCAGAACGATCGGCTCTTTGGTGTCCCCCTCGAGGTCGATGCGATGTTGTGGTAAGGTCGCCCAAGTCGATGTTTCCCATTCCGCCTTGGTCGCCGCGACTTGCGGCATTGAACGCACATACCGTTGTTCGGCTGCCGGAAGCGTTCGATAAACGTGCAGCGAACCGACCACGAGGAACGCGCCACACATAGCCAGCCCGAGCCATGCGGGACGCGCCTGCGTCAGGTCGTCCTTCCGGAAGACAAGAGCGATGATCAGTGTCGTGCCGAGACCGAAAATTGTGCCGGCGAGGACGTCGGAAGGCCAGTGTGCTGCCAGATAGATGCGCGATGTTGCGATCAAGCCGACAGTGCCTGCAGCCAAGACAATGGGTAGCCAGCGCCATCGTCCCGGCAGGCCTCTCAGTGTAAGCCAGCCCACAAAACCGAAGAATGTCGTAGCGAAGGTCGCATGCCCGCTGGGGAAGCTATAAGCTTCCGCGCCGCTATACATCGCCAACGGCCGAGCGATCTGTATCGTTGACTTGAGGAGCGGCACAAAGGCGGCGGTCGCGATCAGCAGGATCGCCAGGCCACCAGCCAGGCGCCAACTGCGTCGCCAAGCTAGCCAAGTCAACGTGAGCACCGCCAGCGCCGCGATCACGACCCCGTCCCCGAAGCTTGTCACGACGATCATAATGCGGTCGCCGGCATCGATGCGCAGGCTCTGGATGAGATTGCTGATGGCTAGATCGGCGCGAGCGAGTTCGCCGCGAGCTACAACGTCCTCGACAAGATTGACGAAGCCGAGCAGCACGACTGCAAATCCGGCAACCAGCAACGCCACGGTTCGGTCGTCAGGAATATCGGGGTCCAGCAAGCGTCGAACGGTGTATGCGAACCCGCCGTTTCGGCCTCTGGCCCACGCGAGCAGGCGTTCCTGCCAAACGCTGAGCATAGGCAATACTCTCGACCAGGCCAGCCATGCCAACAGGACCGCGCCTGCAACGGCGAGGCCGACGACCACCAGAACAAGAAGGAGACGGCCGCTGGCATCGCCAAGGACCGCCATCGACGCTCCCAGCGCCGTTGCCGGGAGGACGTGGACGGGAGCCCAGACTAGCGCAGAGGACACATTGGCGGCGTAGAACCGGGCCACGGTCATTCCAGCCATCCCGGCCGAGATCGGCACGACGGCGCGGACACCAGGCAGGAATCGCGCGATGAAGACGCTCTTGCCGCCGTGGCTGTCGAAGTAGGCATCTCCCTTTGCTAGAAGGCCCGGATAGCGACTGAAAGGCCAAATGCGCACGATCCGGTGCTTGTAGTGATGCCCCATCCAATACGAGATGCCGTCACCAACGATTGCTCCGGAAATGGCCGCGATCAGGACCGGCCAGACAGAGAGGTGGCCTGCACCAACGATCGCTGCCGCAGCCAGGATGATGGCTGTCCCGGGAATGATCGCGCCGATCAACACGATCGCTTCCGAAAGGGCAGCGACGAACACGATGAAGGCGACGAGCCAGACGTTCTGGCCCGCGAAAGCCAGCAGAGGCTGGACATAACCGTTCACGAACGAGCTCATGCTTCAGCCTTCAGTGGAAAACGAATTTCGATCCGGAGTCCCGGGTTGTTGTCCTGCGCGGTCACGCTCGCTCCGTGGAGTTCGGCGATCGCGGCGACGAGGCTCAACCCGAGGCCGCTGCCGGTGGTAGTGCGACTCTGTTCCAGGCGATAGAACCGCCGGAAGATCCGCTCTCGCTCCGCGTCCGGAACGCCCGGGCCGTTGTCCCTGACCGTCAGTGTGACGTCGTCCTGGCACTTGGCCAAACCAACCAAGATTCGCGAGCCATCCGACGTATGGCGAATGGCGTTCTCGACGAGATTGACGATCAATTGCGTAAGCAGGTCACGGTCGCCCTCGATCCAGAGCGAGGGCTCTATCGTTGTCGAAATCGTTTGTCTGCGATCCTCGGCGACGGCAGCGTAGTCGCTTGTCAGCAATCTGGTCAGTTCCGATAAATCAACCGGGGAGAACCCCGCGCGGCGGGTGCCAGCTTCGATCTGGGCGATCCGGAGCAAAGCGGAGAATGTAGAGAGGATCTCGTCCACCTGCAGCGTCGCATTCAGGATGCCAGCGCGCATCTCATCGCTTGTGGCAGCGCCGCGCGCAGTCTCATCCAGATTCTGCTTCAAGCGCGAAAGCGGTGTGCGGAGGTCGTGGGCGATGTCGTTCGAGACCTGCTTGAGGCTGTCCATCAAGACGCCAAGCCGGTCGAGCATGCTGTTGAAGGCGCGGCCGAGCTGGTCGAAATCGTCGTTGCGTGTAGAAACCGGCACGCGGCTTGTTAGATCGCCGGCGACGATCGCCGCAGCGGTTCTGATCATCCCATCGAGACCGCGCAGGAAGCGCGCGCTAAGCCACAGTCCGCTTGCAAGTGCGAGGATAAGCGTCGCTCCGAGCGCCCAGGCAAAAGTCGAGAGGATGGCCTCCTGGACATCGTCTATCCAGTCGAGATCATTGGCTACGCCCAGACGGACTCCGCCCTCCAACGTGGTTGTCCGGAGATAGTAGGATGCGGACTCTCCATCAGAGGTCCAAGCCTCTTTGGAGGGCGAGATGGTCGACCAGCCGTCTTTTGGTGGAAGAGCCAACTTTCGTCCAACGACGATGCCCTTGTCGGCCGCAACCAGAGTGTATTCTAGGGCGTCGCGCTCTCGGGCGGTAAGACGAGCCGAGACAGATGCAATTAGATGCTCAAGTCCCTGCGAACGGTATTCCTGGGCAAGGGTCTCGACCTCTGCCTCGATCCGCTGCGCTGTCTGTTCCTCAAGAGCGGACCTAACCGTAACGTAGACGATCGCGCCGAGGATCCCAACGGACGCCATAAAAACGAAGGCGTAGAAAAGTGCGAATCGGAAGCTCGTCGTTCGCAAAAGCCTAGGCAGGGTCACGGATCAAATACCCCGAACCACGAACGGTTTCGATCAGTTCCTTGTCGAAGTCTCGATCGACCTTGGATCGCAGCCGGCTGACATGTGTCTCGACGATGTTGGTCCGGGGGTCGAAATGGTACTCCCAGACATGCTCTAGCAGCATGGTTCGGGTCACCAGTCTGCCTGCATTCTGCATCAGAAATTCAAGCAATCGGAACTCGCGCGGCTGCAGATCGATTTCCTTTCCGGCACGCGAGACCCTTCGCTTCAACAGATCCATTTCCAGATCGGCAACCCTCAGGACGGTTTGAATGTCGCTGATCGGCGGACGGCGCGCCAAGGCATTGATTCTCGCGACCAGCTCGGCGAATGCGAAGGGCTTGACGAGGTAGTCGTCACCGCCAGCCTGGAAGCCATCGACACGGTCATCTATGCCTGAAAGCGCCGTGAGAAACAGGACCGGTGTTCGCACGCCCGCCGCCCGGATCGTCTTGACGATTCCTAGACCATCGAGTCCGGGAAGCATGCGGTCGATGATCATGACGTCATAGGGCTCGCCGGCGGCCAACAACAAGCCGTTGCGGCCGGTCTCAGCGATATCGATCACATGCCCGAGCTCGGCCATGCCCTTCTGGATATAGGCCGCCGTCGTCTTGTCGTCTTCGATGACGAGAATCTTCATGATAGGGACGGTCCGTTTGAAGAGGTGGTCAAACTGTGCTCAGCCATTCTTGCTGAACATTTTTGGAAGAACGCGTTCGCCGATCACCTCATGCAAGACCGCCAATCCGGCATGCGCGATAAGGTACGCCCACATCAGGTTCGCGAAGAGCTTATGTGTCGAGATCAGCAATCTACCGGATTCCGGCGAAACCAAGCCCACTGCCGGCAAAATGCCCGTCAAGGCCATCAGCGTGACAGTCAACAATCCCAGTCCATGGATTGCGCTTGCAAGCGGTCTATCATCCGCTGCGGGCAAGCGCCGACGCCGAAGTTCGAGAGCGTGGAGGCGAAGATCGGTGATGACAGCCTTAACCCGGTCGCTGGAGAACCAGGGAAACAACGCGCCCAATTTCGTTTCTCCGTGCCGCACAATCGACCATATCCAAAATACACAGAGAATGCCAAAGGCGGCGTAGCCGCCATATTCGTGCAAAGTGAAGAATATATCAGCCGATCGACCGGGGCGTGGGCCTTCCATCAGCAGACTGACGGCAAGTTGGTGTACGACCGCGATCAGCAAAAAGGCATGCATGATCTTCGTAAATACGGAACGCCTACTCAAATCAGAGCTGAACATCGGCTGTTTATTAATCTGATTGTCTCGATCCGGCATGGTCGTTCTATCCTATCTTCATGGTAGTCAACGGCGCTCTCACAGCGTGTCTCTGCCCCGGGCAAAACAGCAACGCTATCGGGCATCCCGGCCCCGTCTGCGCCAGCCGATGAAGCTCATGCCGATCAGCAAGGGCAGGCCGAGTGCTACGGGCAGAACACGAGATGACTCCACCACCGGCTTGGAACGCACGACGAAATCGGCAAATGGGCTCGGCGTCAGCGACGACCCCTCTCGACTGACCGCGCTGATGACGACGCGGTAGTGACCCGACTGGATGAGGCGCATCGGCCATTGCGTGCTGATCGTCTCTCCGGGCTTGAGCGATGCGCGACTTATCGCCTTGTGCGCTGACCAGTCTTCCAGATCGATGGGCTGTTCCTTGCCCTGATCGATCTGGACAAGGCTGATCCAGGCGATCAGGCCGTCGATGGATTTGTCGCCGGTGTTGCGGATGACGGTGTTGAAAGCGAGCCGGTCTCCCATCTGTGGCGATGCGACGTTGGCTGTCGCCGGCGAAATCGCGATGCTGATCGTGCTGGTTTCCGCGACGGCCGGCAGTGCGCCTGTCGCGACCAGCAAGAGCCCTGCGAACAAAGCAGAGCATCGCTTTGAGGAACGCATGGTCATTGGAACCTCCTTCAGCGAACGAGACGGTTGGTCTGCCGAACCGCATAGGCGAGGGCAAAGAACAACCAAGCGAGGATAACTACGAGGTGGATGGACTGCGCCGCGACGCCGAGCGTATCGATGATCATGGCGTCGAGCGCGTTGACCGCATGCGAGAACGGGTTGACGGCGTCGAACCAGCGGCCGAGCGTCGACTGGCGCAGGCTCGGCCCGATCAGCAGGGGGCTGGCGGCGAGCAGCAGAACGACGAGCATGGTCATCATGGTGGTCCGCACATTGCCGAGCCGTGCGCCAAGCCCCATGGCGAACAGGCCGAATGTGAGCACGACGGGGGTGCCAAACAGCGCCAGGCCCAGGATCGAGCCCGCCAAATTCTGTCCCGTGCTGCCGACAGCCCAAAGGTAAGGCAGCGAAAGAAGGAACATCACGGCCCAAGCCACCATCTGCCCGCCGATCTTGCCGGCGAGGATGCCGCGCCGGGACACCGGCGCCAGCAGCAGGGGCGTCAGGCTTCCGCGCTCATGTTCGCCCGCAAAGGCGTCCGAACCGACGACGAGCGCCAACAACGCGCCCAGCGCAATGACGATGCCGGCCATGTCGTAGACGACCTGGGCATTGTCGAGCAGGCTGAGTTCGGTGCTGCCGACGAGCAGCAGCGAGAAGCCCGACAGAGCGCCGACCATGGCGAGGAGCCAGCCCCGTCCGCGAGGGCTGACTATGATCTCGCCAGCCTCCTTGCGAGCGATCAGACCGATGGCGTTCAAATTCCCGGGCGAGCGAAAGGGCGGGCTTTCGCTCGCCGCCTTGATGGTCGCGTGAACGGTCATGCCGCCCTCCTGTCGGTCAGATCGAGATAGAGATCCTCGAGGCCGCCGCCTTCGCGCGCGATCTCGGTCACGCGCCATCCGGCGGCGAGAATCTCGCTCCAGGCCGCCTCGGGAGGAACGGACGGGTCGACGGCGACGATCGTCCAATCGCCCTCCTGCGCGAGCACCATGACGTGGCCCTCGCGGTTGCCGGCCTTGGGCGAGACGCCGTCGAGACGCAGGCGGAAATGGCGATGACCGCGCCGCGTCCTGACCAACTCCGCGATCGCGCCCTCGGCAACGGTGCGACCCGCGACGATGATGCCGACGCGCGAACACAGACGTTCAACATCGTCGAGCAAATGCGTGCACAGCAGGATGCTGACGCCGTGATCGCGCGCCAGGCCAATTAGAATGTCGTGGATTTCTCGCCGTCCGCGGGGATCCAGGCCATTGGTCGGCTCGTCGAGGACGAGGACCTCCGGATTGGCGATCAGCGCGCGGGCCAGCCCGAGCCGCTGCCGCATCCCGCGCGAGAACTGCCCGATCGGCTGGCCTAGCTTGGGCTCTAGCCCAACCTGAGACAGGCGCTTCTGGATATCTGAAAGCGAGAGGCGCGCGCCATACAGGCCTGCATAGAAACTCAGGTAGTTTGAGGCCGTCATCCAGTCATAGAAGCCGTTGGGGTCCGGCAGGACCCCAACGCGTCGCCGAAGCTCGACGCCATCCTTGACCGGATCATGGCCGAGTACCCGGATGAGTCCGCTGGTTGCAGGCATCAAGCCCAGAGCGGCCGCGATCGAGGTGGTTTTGCCCGCGCCATTTGGCCCCAGCAAGCCGTAAATTTCGCCGGCCTTAACCGAAATCGAGACGTCATGCAGGATCTCGGTCGAACCGAGCGCCAGCTTGAGATGCTTGATGGTGATCGACATTGTGTTCTCCATCGCAATTACTCCCGGCCTGCTGGACGCATCACGGACATCGGCCGCTCGACCGTGATGGCTTGGGTCAACATGTCGAAATGGATCGCGTGGGTGCCGCGGCTCGTCTTGACGTCGATCGTGATCGTGGCGCGCCCCTGGCGCATTGCCCCATGGACCCGGATCGCACAGCCGCCCACCCGCTGCTCTGATTGGGCGATAAGCGCGCCCAGCGTGAGCCGTTTTGTCGTTTGCCGGGCAAGCGACGTCATCGACGACCGCCTGGTTTCAGACCGATGTAAGGATTTTTGGCGGTCAATCATCACGCGCTCCGATCGACTTTCTGGAGCGATCATCGCTTGGGGCACTATGGCGCGAGGTGGCGCTCGCTATACGGTTTTGTCGGAAATGTGGTCCATCAAAAAGAAGGCGGCCGGCGAGTTGTCTCGCCGGCCGCCTTCGGGGACAGGAAGTCGAGATTAGACCGCGCGCTGGAGCGATCAGGCCTCCGACTCGGCAGCGGCCCCGATCCTGTCGCTTTTGCTGAAGCTCAGATAGGCGACCACGCTCACGATCACGGCCAGAAAGATCAGGCTTGTTCCAACCGTTCCAAGGCCCAGCCCACCTGAAGCGATGGGCTTGGCGAGCAGATCGCCCGTCGAGGCGCCGAGCGGGCGGGTCAGGATATAGGCCAGCCAGAACGACAGGATCGCGTTCATCTTGAAGCGGTAGTGAAGCAGAGCGACAAATCCGATCATCGCTCCGAAGACGAGCGCAGCTGGTCCGTAGCCCAGGCCCATCGCTTCAGCCATCAGGTCACCGACCGAGGTTCCCATCGCAAAGGTGAAAAGAATTGCGGCCCAGTAGAACAGCTCTCGTTTGGTCGTCTGGATCGTGTGCACGGATAGGCTGTGCTCACTGCGCTGCCAAAACATGAAAACGGCAGAGAGGATCAAGGCGAAGCTGATCGATGTCACCGGAAGGCTGATGCCCATGCCATCGACGAGATTGTCGGACACCAGCGTGCCAACCACGCTGATCAGCACGACGACTAACCAGTAGACCGACGGGATGTAGCGCTTGGCTTTGAGCTGAAAGGCGAGTGCCGCGAGAAAGAGGCCTGCCATCACATAGGAGGTGACGGTCAGGCCGAGACCCAGTTTCGTCGCCAGCAGATCTGCAGCGGTTTCGCCGACGGTCGTCGCGAGGATCTTGATGATCCAAAAATAGGCCGTGATCTCGGGCACTTTGTTGAGCATCGTCATCGATCGATCGTCTTGAATGGGGGGCATGATCTGGCTCCTTCCGTTAACTCGTCGGGGCAGCGCGGCAGCAGCGGTTGTTTCACTGACCACGGTCAATCGCAGTCGCGATCGACCAGTTGACCCTGGCGGATGCGGCATCGACGCAAGGTGTCGCGCCCTATACGAATTCGTCGGAAACTGCCCAAACGAGAAAGCGACCGGTGCTGTCGCACCGGCCGCCCTCTCCGTCGCCCCACTATCCGGCGATCGCGCAACAACGCGATCAGCCGAATTCAGTCGTTGTCACCATCGTCGTCGTTGTCGGCGCTGGCCATGACCTGCTTGGTGATTTTGCCGGTCTGGGTGTCGATCAGCACCTTGTGCTGCAGGCCGTCCTTGACCACCTCGACCTCGAAGGCGACCACGCCTTTCTCGTCGTCGATGCCCGAGCCGGTCGCCTTGCCGCCCACCGCCTGCTCGGCGGTGGCGATGGCCTGCTGCATGGTGATCTTGGCATTCTGCATCACCTGCGCCTCGTTGGTTTCCTGGCCTTTGCTCTCCTTGGCGAAGGCCAGCCCTGCCGCTCCGAACGAGCCGAAGGCGATGGTGGCGGCCATGAGAGCCGGGATGATCTTGCGGGAATTCATTGTCTTCTCCTGGGTTGCTGCATCGGCTCGGCTTCAAGGCCGACCGTAAGACGGTTCTGACAGCATGCAGGATGGGGTGACTTGGACGGGCCTATACCGTTTGGCAATCTGAGCACCGGGATCGCCAAAAACCGTTCCCTCAGTCGGTCCGCCTCTGCTCAAGCAGCAGCGATAGCATTCGGTGCTGTTCTTGCTGTCCCGCGATCACGGCATCGACGCGGTCCATTCGCAGCGCATCTAGCTTCTCATGCAGGGCCATGATCTCGATCTCGGCCTTGAGGTTGACCTCGTAGTCGTGGGAAACCGCAAGCCGGTCCTTCTCCGCCTGGCGGTTCTGCGACATCATGATGACCGGCGCCTGGATGG
The DNA here is from genome assembly GCF_002831785.1 of Allobosea sp. FBZP-16. Classification (NCBI taxonomy): domain Bacteria; kingdom Pseudomonadati; phylum Pseudomonadota; class Alphaproteobacteria; order Hyphomicrobiales; family Alloboseaceae; genus Allobosea; species Allobosea sp. FBZP-16. The sequence continues at coordinate 38,213 of NZ_LNCQ01000026.1, forward strand.
CGGCGATCATCGAGAGCAGCAGGTTCAAGAAAATATATGGATAGGGATCGAACGCGTTCGTGGCCAGGATGATGCTGTTGAAGATCGCCCAGACAACGAGGAAGGCCCCAAACCCGATGATGAAGCCCCAGGAGCCGCCAATTTCGGCGACGCGATCCGATAGGCGTTCGCCGAAGGTCAACTGGGCAGAAAACTCCTGCTCCAGGTCGCGGCTGATATGCGCGCGCTTCGCAATCCGGTTGAGAACTTTCTGATCGCGTTCCGGTAAGGAGCCAGCACCCTGGTTCAGTAGCCGCTCGGCAAGCCGCTGCAGATCGGAATTCATGTCGATCTCCTTGATCGGGTTCATTTCGCTCGGTCGCCGCGTGGGCCGGTCATTGTTGATGGCTCGATGGAAAATTACGAAGATTTCAAGGCGCCTAGCCCGCGAAATCAAGAAACCGACATTGGGAATTATCAATCATAAGGACATCCGCCAGCGGTCGCGCGGGGGATATCGCTTCACTTGGTCGGTCCGACCAATTCTCGTGGAGCTTCGTACTCATGTCGATCAAGGCGTTTCCCATCGCCATCGCTGCTTCGGTGGCCGCAGTTGTAGCGGCTCACGCCGCCGATCTTCCAAGCCGAAAGGGCGCTCCAGTCGCTCCCGCTGCCTACAGTTCGCTGCCCTACAACTGGACTGGGCCGTACATTGGACTGGGAGGCGGTTACGACCGCACGCAAGGATCTGCTGTGGCGGGGCTTGGCGGCCGCAAGAACACGCGATCCCGCGGGGCTTTCGGCGGATATGCAGGATACAACGTTCAACTCGGGCCGATCGTTTACGGACTCGAGGCCAATGCGGCGCTCTTGTCCTCTGGATCAAAATCGAACGCTTTGGCTGGAGCGGCCAAGGTTCGCGAGCGCTATGATGGCTCGGTGCGAGCCCGCGCCGGTTACGCCATCGATCGATGGTTGGTCTACGGCACCGGCGGCTTCGCTTTTCGAGATCAGCAGATTACCGCACCCGGTCTGACAGCCAGGAGCAAGACGCAAACAGGGTGGATCGCCGGCGCAGGTGTCGAGCGGGCCTTGACCGACAATCTCGTCGCCAGGCTCGAATATACCCATGCGGACTACGGCAAGACGAAAGGGCTGGTTCCGGCGGGCCTTGGTCGAGGCAAATCGACCGACGACCGAGTGATGGCGGGCCTATCCTACAAATTCGGGATGTAGCTGCCGGTCAACCTCGTTAAACCAGTTGGACCACAATCTTGCTCGAAACGTTGAATCAAGGCCTGTTCCTGTCGATCAATGCCGGTCCGACCAGTTCGGCGGCCGCGCGCCTTGTGGGCGTAGCAGCCGCCGAATGGCTGTTCTGGCTGGTTCCAACAGTCCTCGTGATCGGCTGGATATTCGGTGGAAACCGGCTGCGCCACGCGTTGCTTGTCGCTGGTATAGCGGCGTTGGCAGGCCTCTTCCTCAACCAAGCTATAGGTTTGTTCTGGCCCCACCCGAGGCCGTTCGTGATTGGGCTCGGTCGGCAGTTAATTGCCCACCAACCCGATCCGTCGTTTCCAAGCGATCACCTGACGGTGGTTTGGGCGGTCGCATTCAGTCTCCTGGGAGCCTCGGGCACGGCGCGACGGCTAGGAGTAGCCGCCGCTCTGCTCGGCCTGATAATAGCTTGGGGACGCATCTTCGTCGGGGTGCATTTTCCATTCGACATGCTGGGAAGCGCAGCGGTCGGTGGTTTGATCAGCGTCATGGCCTGGATTATTGGCGGGGGTGTGGCAGTTCGAATCTTGCAACTTACTTCGAGAATTGAGCAATTTGTTCTTGCCCGCCTTCAAGCGGCGCTGCGGAAAACTCAACAACCCAATCACCAATCACAAACGTTATGAATATCGCTTAGCAATGGATATATAATGCGTGGAGAGCAGGAGTGAGCGACTTTTTTGCTGGTCAAGCATTTTGTTCGCGCCATGGTTGTTTGTCCCGGATGACGGCGTTGAGGATCGTGACGAGCTTTAGGGCGGTTGCGATGATGGCGACGAGCTTTGGCTTTCCGGCGGCACCGAGCTTGTCGCGGAAGGCCTTGAGGGTCGGGCCGGCCTGCAACAATCTGTAACAGAGCGAGGGTTGACGCCCGGCGATTTCAACTCGCTGGTCAGGCGCATCGCGCGCCTCACGTCATTCAACGGCGTCAATTGTCAGAAAGAACCAGACGATGCCCGAACAAAAAATCAGCTTCGAGGACGGGGCTGCGTACGAGCTTTTGATGGGAAAATGGAGCCAGCTTGTTGGTGACGTTTTCCTGGATTGGCTATCGCTGCCAAGCGGTCTGCGCTGGATCGACGTCGGCTGCGGCAACGGCGCCTTTACTCAACTCGTCGTTGATCGATTTGCGCCAGCTGAGGTTCAAGGGGTCGACCCCTCTTCTGGACAGCTTGTTTTTGCGCGTAAGCGATCTGCGGCGCGGCTGGCAAAATTTCAGCAAGGCGACGCGATGGCGTTGCCTTTCGATGATCATCGGTTTGATGCCGCCGTGATGGCGCTAGTGATATTCTTCGTTCCCGAGCCGGCCAAAGGTGTCGCCGAAATGGTGCGCGTCGTGCGCCCTGGCGGCTGGGTCTCGGCATATGCCTGGGACATCCCCGGCCGCGGCTTTCCGCTGGCAGCTATCCAGGACGAGATGCTGCCTTTCGGGATCGTTCCTATGCGCCCACCATATCCTGAGGTCTCTCGGATGGATGCCCTGCTTGAGCTGTGGGAAAGTGCCGGACTTGAGCATCTCGATTCTCGAGAAATCGTCGTGCAACGAGAGTTCGCCAGTTTCGAAGAATTCTGGACGATAGGATTAACCGGCGCCAGCATTGGCGAGCAAATCGCAAGCTTGACTAACATCGACGCAGAACTCCTAAAGGAGCGCGTGCGTCTGCGCCTGCCTGCGGATGCCCAAGGGCGCATTATTTATAGTGCGCGCGCCCATGCGATCGTGGGTCGCGTCCCAAAATAACTGGTGCGCGCTCATCACAAGAACTCGTGCGCGAATTGTAGACTAAATTTCGCCAAATTGATCTCATCGTTCTTGCCCATCTGTATCCCTGCCTTTGCGATCAGGAGCTTGGTCCTTACCAGCTCGAGTGCGCTGAGCTGCGGAGGCTAGTTCCCGCACCAACTGCTCGCGCCTCGTTTCCGGGTCCGGCATTTTTGCCACGAATTCCCGCACCTTCGTCGCCAGAGCCAGATCGCTCCCCTTCCCGGTCCGCTCGAGCTCCTTGGCGTGAGCCAAGTACTGAGCGCGGATCTTGGCCTGACGTTCGCGAGCCTTTGCCTCCCAGGGGCGTGCGCCGCCGACACCGGACTTCGCCGCCCGAACGACGTCGTCTCTTGCGCCCTTGTCGGTATCGGGAACGATGCCACGCCGGCGTAGCGCCACCACCGTCCCCTTGTCGTGTTTGCGTACCTTTCCCCTCGTCCGCCGCGGCGTCGCCTCGGCCGCGACGCCGCGCAAGCGTAGCTCGCCGGCGAACCGCTCTCGCCATGTCGCCAGATCGGCCTTTCGCGGGTTGAGGCGCTTGCCATTGTAGCCCTGCGAGCGAACCGTCAGATGCACATGTGGATGCTTGTCATCCAGATGCTGGACGAAGGCGTAGTCGTGGTTGGCCTCGAAAGTCTCGATCGCGAACGCCCGTACGGCATCCTTCACCGCGCTTGGATTGGTGCCCGGCGGCATCGAGAGAATGATGTTCACCGACACGCTGCCGTCGCGCCGGCGCTTATCGTCGAGCACGGCATCCTCCGTCCAGCGCGACTGAAGATCCTTGAGACCCTCCCTGCCCTGCATGAGCGAACCCTGCTCGGTCTCCGCCGTCAGCTCGCCATTGCGCATGATGTATTCGAGATGGGATTTGAGATGCCCGGCATCTTTCGTGCGCCCGGTGATCTTGACCATCACCTCCGGCGCGCGCCCGACGATCCGCTCGAGCCGCGCCCGCATCGCCGGTGTGACGCGCTGCGGCGCTACTGGATCGGGAATGTCGGCCTCGGTCACGCGCGGCCGGCGCACCGGCGTCCGCCAGACATAAGAGATCGGCGGCAGGTCATCGAGAAGCTCCTGGGCACCCTTCCCGCTCATCACCGGCCCTCCCAATAGGTGCTGGTCCGGTCCAAAACGCCTTTTAGTTCGCCCTGAAGCGCTTCCAGTGCGACGCGGGTTTCGTTCAACATCCTCCAGCTGTCGGCGCCTGGATCGAGCTCGCTACGGTTTGCTGCACGGGCGATCTGATTGATGTTGCCGCCAATCCGATTCAGCTCGCGCGCGATCGCCCGCAACGCCTCGCGCTCGCCGTCGGACTGCTGCGCCGGAGCACCAAGCCGCGACCGCACCAGCGACGTGATCCACTGCGTCCGCGTCATCCCGCGCGATGTCGCCATCTCGCCAAGCTGACGCAACTCGCTCTCCCGAAAGCGCACCGTCACCTTCTGCGGCGCCCCGACCGCGACAGGCGCGCGCTTAGATTCCGGCGCACCGACAGCGCCCTCGAGCAGCCGCCGAATGAGCGCCGACTTGCCGCCCTCCGTCGCCGCGAGCGCAGCGAATTGAAGCGCCAACTCATCCGAAACCCGCAGCGTCAGTGTCGGCATCAAAGCGCCCTCTCACGCCAGCCAAAACCAGCCACGCGCCGAAGCGCGTCGCCACGCCAAACTGGCGTAATAATTCGCTGGCGACAAGCCTATCCTGCACTAGAGACCCAACCAAGGACTCTCAACAATCCACCTCGGTTATTGTCGGTGCGCTCAATTCCGCGAACTGGGGCCGCCAACCGTGAACTGGCGCTCAGACCCGCGAACCCAGTTCACGGACTTCGAACCGCGGAAGACCGAGATGGGCCGAACGCGGATGTCGCCGCCAGCCAGGTGGACGGAGTCAGAACATCATCCTGATGCGTCAGGCCTAGCTCGTAGCCATCACCCTCAATCGAGACGCGAGATCGCTCAGCACCCATGCCAGAATGAGCAACGCGCCATAGTTCGACCGCCAAGGCTGCGTCACCCAGAGCTCGTCCGTCATGTCGATATCGTCCGCAATCCTCGCGAACAGACGCTCGCGCCGTTCATCCGACTGTCCGCTCCAGACCATAGCGAGGACCATATCGACGAAAGTGATTGTCATCTGCCAGTCCATTGGACCGAGGCCCGGCAACAAGGTCCTGCCTTTGCGCTTGCCGGCGATCAGCACAGCTTGCAGGGCCACGGTGCTCGCATGCGCCGCTTCTCCTGAACCGCCGCGCTGAGAGGAGCCGCACCGGCCGCAGATCAAGAAGTCGGCGCATCGATTCAATGCCAAGCTCCCGATCCGAAGCGGGCGTTTGCACACTCCGCATACGCTCACGAGCACCGTTCCATGGCGCTCGCAGACGGCGGTCCATCCCAGCATCCAGGAAAGCTGGAGGTGCGCCTGCGAGGCGTGCGCCAGGCACTGGCGACACACGGCGATGGGGCGGCCACGCACGCGGCTCGGCCTTTCGTGGCGCCGGGCAGCGCTGAACCGATCGGCATCCTCATCGTCGCACGCCCTCTCCCATCCCCGCAGCGTCATCGCCTCGAGCCGTTCGCGCGAAAGTCCGCCACGGCGGGCGATCAACCTCAACGTGAGATCATCCGGGCGTCGCCACCATTCCGGCGCGGCAAGCGCATCGACGCCGAAAGCACCGCGAGACAGCTCAACTGGGGAGAGACCAAGCCCGCGGCCAACGCGGATCAGCCATGACAGCAGCGCTTCGCCTTCAATGGGTTCAACGTAATGTGGCAAGCGAACGCGCGCATCGGCGTGTTCATCGGCAACCGGCTCGACGGCGAAGAGATCAGATAGCGACACGACGCCGCTCGGACGGTCGCACAAACCCGGCACCGTCCAACGTCCGCATCGTGATCGCTTCGACGCCGGAACTGATCGCCATCACCGCCGCCCTTACGACCATCGAGACGATCTCGCCAAGCACTCCTTCCGAACCGGCAAGGATTCTCGACGCGATCGCCGGCTCCGCGAGCCCTGAGGCGCGCCTGAGCGGCAGGACCGCCTCCAGCGTGCTCAGCAGCCGCCTGAAGCCGTCGTCGTCGTCCCACAGCGGCAGCGGGAACGGCTCGAAGCGATTGGCAAGCTGATCATCGCTGCGGATGGCGCGCAGCGCCTCGGCCGTGCCGACGCCTACCAACGCGATCTGCAACTCGTTGCCGAGCCATCGCAGCAGGTTCAGGAGACGGCGCTGCTGCAGGGCCGACCCTGACAGCAGATTGTGCAGTTCGTCGATGACGAGCACGCGTACGCCGGTGTCGCGCAGCACCCGCAGCGCCGCATCCTGCTTGGCTGCGACGCGTCCGTGAGGCGCATGCGGCATCCCGAGCGCGTCGAGGATCGCGCCGAAAAACCGGCATTCATCGGGTCCCGGCGGCATCTGGACCTTCAACACGGGAATGCTCGCCATGCCGCCCGGCGTCTCACACGCCTCCCGAAGCGGGTGCGCCCGCCTGAACTTCTCGACGATCATGGTCTTGCCGTTGTTGGTCGGGCCGACGACGAGCAGATTCGGCATCCGCGTCCGCTTCGGAAAGCTCAACAGGTCGTCAAGCGCTCCCAAGGCTAGCTCGGCTCGCGCGTATCCGATCCACCGATCGGTGCGGATGCGTCGTATTCGGGCAGCCTGATCTTCGTCGGCCAAATGCCGAATCGAAGGGTGCAGATGCGCATAAGCCTCGCTCACGACCATTCCTCGACCGGGAACATGCGCTCATGCGGCGCCAGCAGCGCATCAGCTTCGCGAGGTTCAGCCGGCTTCTGCGCTGTGCTGCTCGGCAAATCGGTCGACCGGTTCGGTGCATGCAGGCGTCGCTCGCGCTGGCGGCGGGCAACCTTGCTGGCGATCACGGCCGCATCGCTGATCGAACGCATGGCTTCGATCGTCCGAAAGATCGCGGGCTCGTCGATAAGCCGCCGCCCATCCTCGCGCAGACGTTTCAGCGCCAGCCGGTGCTCCCAAAGGCTGATCGGCGGCAGCCGGAGATCCCGATAAGCGAGGTCGTAATAGACGCCATCGGGACCGAGAAGATAGATTCGGCTGAGATCGCGTGGATCGTAGCGCACGATCACCGGCTCAGGCCGGCCGATCCAGGTAGTCAGCACATCCGCCCAATAGGCGATCGAGTGCAAAGCGACGCCATCGCGGCGGATGCGCCGCCGCGCGATCGGCAGGAAGTCGATCAGGAACCGTCTCGGGTCGGCGACGACGCGCAGCGCGTCGCGCCCCGGTGTCGCTGCATCGCCTTCGACGCCGCGTCGCCAAGCATCGAGCGGCGTCGAGCCAAGGGCGCGATGCAGCTCGCGATGATAAACGCCGGCAATCGCGTGACCGAGCCAGCGTTCGACTTCGTCGAGCGTCATCGCCGCTGTCTTGTCCGGGTCGCTGTTCCCTTTCGCCTGGACGTCCGAGAATGTCGTGCCCGGCAGCAGATGGACCTTGCCCATCATCGTGCCGATCAAGCGCTCGATATGCCCGCCATAATGCGGCGTCCGGACTGGGCGGTGGTCGATGCCGATGCCGTATTGCTCGCATCCTCGCGCCAGTGCTTCCGACCGGAACTCCTTGGCGTTGTCGAGATGCAGCCGCTCCGGCAGGCCTTGCACTGGCCAGTCCGCTTGGATGCCGCGTTCCGCGAGCCAGCTTGCTTTCGGCAAGGCCGCATGACTGATGCAGAGCGCGACGGAGGTCGCCGACGGCGGCTCCAGCGTCAGATGAAATCCGGCTACGCAACGGCTGCAGACGTCGATGGCGAGCGTCAGCCACGGGCGTTGGATCGGCCTGCGCGTCGTGGAGTCAACGACGATCACATCGACCAGCGTGTGATCGACCTGTACGAGCGAGAGCGGCCGCCGCACTTCGAGCGCGCCGACCACCGGGGTGAAGCGATTTCGGGCTGCCTGCCGGCCTTGGCGTTTGGCAACGAGTTCGTGGAGCGGCCTGGCGCGCAGGCGCTTGGTGATCGCCTTCCGGCCCGGCGGCTCAAGGCCGGCGATGCCGCAACGCCGTCGCACCTCGACGACGAGATCTGAAATCCGGGCTTGTTGCCGCGTCAGGTAGAAGCTGTCCGTCACCTCGTCGATCAGCGCATCCACTGCCTGATCGAGACGCGAGAAGCCGCGTTTCGGCCCGGACGAGCGCCGCAACAGGCTGGTCAGACGCGGGTCCGCCAGATACCGGCGCAGGAGCGCGTAGACATGCGTCGCACCGCAGCCGAGTTCGTTGGCGGCCACCTCGACCTGCTCTCGCGTGCGCCCGGCATGCTCAGCTAAACGCCGGATCACGGGCAGGCATCGGCAGGCCTCGTTCCAGGCAGCGGCCTCGACAGAGGTGAGGTCTGAGCCGGTCATCTAATCGCGACCGACCAAGCGCTTCCGGCAACGCACCGCGCTGCCGACGAGCAAATCGGTCGTCCATCGGCGCGCAGGCTAAGCGAGCGCGACAAAAAGCGCCAAAGCCCGCTGGCTTCTCGCCGCCAATGTGAGGAAGTGCGCAGCAAATCGCCCTCCAAGTGGAAAACGACTCAGTACGCGAACATGGCACATTTCGTAGCCAGTTCACAGATTTGGAACCGGCCGAGCGGCCCGAAATCCCTTCGTTGTCTGGGTTTTGCCAGAAGGCCAGTTCACGGATGTCGGCGCACCGACAGTTAACGATTCGAATAGGTGTAACCACTGCCGTATGGGAATTGCCCATAAGGAAGCGCCCCGCAGCGGGTCCGGGCGACCAAACAAGGACGGAGGGAAGCGTGGTTCAAACCACACCGGGGAATTGACAGCAGACGGGCCCGCGCTGCTCAGCCAACCAGCACCGCGTCAATCCGAAGCTCGCGAACAGACACGTCTTCGCTAGTGCCATCATCGAAGGCGACGCGGGCGCTTCCTTGTTCGGCATCCGGCCTTGCGTCGAGAACTAACTGGCCGACCCGCTTGCCGGCGCGCACCCGCACGATGGCAGTGCCTGTTGTGCTCGGAACGGACGGCGCTGTGGCTGAGCTTGAGGATGGCTTCGCGCGAACTGGTGCGCAACCTTTTTCCGACGGTCGGACTTCCCTCGCCGCATCCGCTGCTGCTTTGCCGTGCGCTGCCGCAGGCTCCACGGGCGACCGGACAGCGAATGCAAACTCTCGGGCCTGTGCATCGGTGAAGGCATCGCGCACCTTGACGGCTCGCTCCACCTCGGATGGCTCCTGCCGCCACGCTTGGTAGAGCTCGTAAACGGCTCGGATCGAACTGGTGGCGAGCTTCTCCTGCAAGAAGCCCGGCATCTTCGGAACTGCCGCATAGCGCGACACCCAGTCACGCGGCTTGCCCAGCCGCCGGGCAATCTCGGTCTGCTTCTCGCCAGCTTCGAGCCGCGCCGTTACGAAGCGCGCGATTTCGCTGGGCTTAAGATCGTCGCGCTGAATGTTCTCGACCATCTGAGCGTAAGGGTTCGCCCCAGCGTCGTCCTGAACGAAGACGGGCGCCTCGACCAGTTCGGCTATCTTCGCCGCGCGATAGCGCCGCGCACCCATCACGATGATGAAACGGTCGGCCTGTTCCGAGCGCCTGACCACGATCGGTTGAAGGATGCCGTCGATCCGGATCGACGCAGCAAGCTGCTGCAGTTCGTCTTCCGGAAACTCCCGGCGCGGCTGATCGGGATCCTCATCAATCAGATTCAGCGCGACTTTGAGAGGGCGGCCGTCCGACGCGTCGCCGGCAGCAACATCTGCGAGGTCCTTGAAGCTCAGATCAAGTGCCATGCGATCACCCCATCTGCTCGACGATGCGCGACAGCACGAGTCGGATTTCGCGGCCGGCCTCCTGCGCCGAACGCTTCTTCAGCTTCCACACGGGCACGCCCTCGGCGACCGCTTCCGCATAGCCGTCGCGCGCGACGATGTGGCCTGGAAAAACGTACTTGCCGGCCTCGCGCAAAAGCTGGTCGAGATGCGCACGCTGGCGCGGCGACTTCGTGTTGAAGTTCGACGGCAGGAGCCCAACAAATTTCATGTCGGATCGGCCATAGCGCTTCTGCACACCGATCACGGTCTGGAGCAGGCCCTTCACGCCCTTTACGGAATAGTCCTCGAGATAGATCGGCGACAGCACATGGCTCGCGGAGACCAGCGCGGCCACGCTGCGCAAGCCCAGCGATGGCGGCGTGTCGATGACGCAGACGTCGAACACCGCGCTCACCGAGCGCAGATTGTCGCGGAACTGTTGGATGGCGGCGGCATCGCTGCGGTCGACATCGGTGAGGGAGCTGTCAGAAGCCGCGAGCGTGATCCCGTCTACTCCACCAGTGACTGGAGCACTGCCCTGTCGAAACAGCTCGGCCGCGGTCACATCGCCACGATGACGCTTCATCGTATCGGTGGCGTTGCCCTGAGCATCAGCGTCGATCAGCAGCACGCGGCCGCCGGTTTCGGCCAGGTGCCAGGCGAGATGAACGGCCAGCGTCGTCTTGCCAACGCCGCCCTTCTGGTTGTTGATTACGATGGTCTTCATGCAAACGCGACAGAGCCCTGATGTTTTCAATCGGAGCGTGTTCTGGCGGGAGATCGCGGCGATGACGTGACGGGTGTGGTTTAAACCACACCGTTGGCGATAGACCACGGGCCTCCTGGCCTGCGCGCAGCAGAGCAAGCGCAGGCCAGGGCGACATGCGAAAAGCCGGCCCGACGCGCGTGGCGTCAGACCGGCCGTCTCGGATCGTGATGCTCAGAATGGCAGTGCGGCAAGCCCGCCGGCGTGGACTGCAGCCCAGCCCTCGACATCCGCGAAATACCCCGTCTCCGCATCGCTGCGGTCCTGCTCGGTCAGGAATTCAAGCTCGCGCTGCGCTTCGCGCCGCTCGCGCGGTGTCAGGCAGGCGTTGGCCAGCTCGGCCTTGAGTTCGGCAATCTGCTGATCGATCGGCATGGTCATGAGAACCTCCTTCGTCTCGAATGGACGAAGGCGCGCCACGCGTCGGTGGAGACCGGGTCAAGGATCGGCGAAGCCGACCGCCGGAGGCGGCGCGTGGGGGAGCCGAAATGCGCAGCATTTTGGGGGTACCGCGCGTCCTTTAGGCGGGCTCCGCCGGCCGTACCATGGCACGACCAGAGAGCCCCTCCAGTTCACGCGGGAAGCACCAGGGCGGCTGACACGGCGCAAATGGCGCGAAGGCCAAGGTGTGGTTCAAACCAACAAATGCCGAGATGTGGTTTGAACCACAAATCACTTGATCGCAGTCTATGCGAGGCGGCGGTTGTCTGAACCACAATCCGCGCGTTGACGGCTCCAGGAGCCGGCTGTGGTTTGAACCAACAGGGGGCTGACGAGGTGAAAAGCCGAGGTGGTTTCCGGCGCGGCCGGGCCCGAGGATTGGCCCCGCCTCGCGGCGGGGCCATCGTGGACTGGGGGCTCAGTTGCGGTTCGGGCGCGACCAGATGAGCTGGAGGCCTTCCGCGCCTTCGACTTGGATCAGGTTGGCGTAGATGGGGGCGGGGAAGCTCGGATCGTCGAGCTTGACCGAGAGATAATCGCGCCCTTCATCCGAGGTCTTCTGCCAGGCTGCGCCGAACTCCACGGTGCCCGCCAGGATGCGGAAGGCCGGACCCTTTTCGGATGACCGCTCCGGGCGCACCATCTTGGCTTTGACGTTGAGGTTGAGGGTCTTGATCGTGCCGTTGAAGCCGTCGCCGTTCGAGGTGAAGCTGCCGATGATCGCCATGTCGTAATTCCTTCTGGTTGCTCGAGGCTATCGCCCATCGCGACCTCGATGGCAGTCGAAAGACCGGAGGCGCTCGACCTGCATCCTGAAGGGACCGCAACGCAGTGAAGGACGTCCGGGAGCGGCTTTCTTGTCCCGCGGGGAATGGGACCGCAGGACCCAGGGGAAGAAAGTCGTGGACGGCCGTTGCAGGTGTGAGAGCGAGACGGCGCGCCAGCGACGACGGCCTCCGGTCAGACATGCCCAACGAGGACGCAGTGGACGGAAAGGCCCTTGGAAACAGCCGGGGAACGCATGGTGGTAGCGCCCTGCACTGATCCCTAACTGCATCCGGCATCATCGAGCTCGACTACTCACGCAGCCTCCGCGATCAAGCTGGTCTGCGGCTGAAGCCCGTGGAGATAGGCGACGGCCCGCTGTGCATGCGCCGCGGCCGCAAAGATTAAGCGCTTGTCGCTGGACAGAACCGCGAGCCAGGAAGCGAGATAGCTGGCATGATCTGGACGCGGCTCCAGCTCCGGCGTGATACCGAGATCGGCGCAGAGGAAGCAGCTTCCAAGTTCCGCGATCAGCTCCTCGCGCGCCCGCTCGCTCCGGTCCTTGCCGTAGCGGCTGAGATCGCGGTTCACGCGATGCGGGGCCGCCGTCCAATGCGTCACCTCATGGCTCAGCGTCGCGACATAAGAGCCCCCGTCGCGAAACATCGCGAAGGGCGGCATCTGAATGTGGTCCGTCGCGGGAGAGTAGTAGGCGCGGTCGCCGCCATGTCGGATGACGGCGCCGGTCTGGGCGAAGAAGCGATCAGCATGATCGATCCGCTCGATCGGATCACGCGACCATTCTGATTGCCCGCGATCATCGGCGGGCAGGCCGTCGATCTGCTCGGCGTTGAAGACCGTGTAGGATTTGAGGAACGGAATCTCGCGATCGACGGCGTCGCCCGAGGCATCGGTTTCGGTTTTCTTGAAACGGCTGGCGAAGACGACCGTCGAGCCGGTCTCGCCCTTGCGGACAGCGCCGCCAAGTTCGAGCGCCTGCTTGAACGTCATCCAGATCGGCGAGGCGAAGCCGCGCGCTGCGGCTTCAGACCACAGCAGGAGCACGTTCATCCCGCTATAGGGCAATCCATTATGCCGCAGCGGCCGCGACGCGCCTGCGCTGCCGTTGCCCGAATGCCATGGCTGCATCCAGGGGCGCACGCCCTTCTGCAGATCTGCGACGATCCTGTCGGTGATGCGCGCATAGATGTCCGCGCGCGACTGCTCTTCTGACCTGCTCATGTCCAACCTCCATCGTGGAGGTCGCGCCGATCGCGACCCCGTCACGGAGGTCGAAAAGCCGGGGGTCTGGCGATGGCTGCACCCGAAGGGCTGGAACGAAGTGGAAGACGGCAAAGCCGTTGCAGCCGACGCCATCCCGGCTACGACCGTCGGCCGGGACGGGTCGCGGTCATTGGGGCCAATCCGCTCTGCTCTGCTTCGCCAAGTTCGCCTCGGACTTTGATAGATGACGAGCGGGACTTGGCGCCCCGCTCGCGCCGGCTCAGCCGAACGCCGCCATCTGGGCCGCGGCTGCCTTGCGATCGACGGATGGACTTGTGGTCTCAGCGGCTCGCTCGAAGGGCTTCCACCTCTCGCCGATGACCTGCTCGTAGGCCGTGACAGCGCCCTCGGCCGCCATCAGCAGCGCATGGGCCTGGACGCCCATGTCGGCGGCAAATTCTCGCTTGCGCTGGGCGGGGCCGTCGAAGCCGACCGGGCCATCGACATCCTCGTCGCGAGCGTCGCAGGCCGATTTGGCGGTGGCGTCGCGCGCCTCGGTGACCGCGCGGGAATAAAACTGCCCGGCGCCATGAGCCGAACCGACATAGGCCCCGACAATGCGCTGCAGGTGGATCTGCATGGCCCGCTCGCCGAGCCCGTCCTGCAGGCTGGCGGCCGTCTCGACGATCAGCCGCTCGTGCATGTCGCGGATGCCGTCGCCGTCGAGGACCGGGAGCCCGAAACTCTCGGAGATAAGGATCGCCTGCTGAGCGTTGGGGCAGGCAAGCCGGGTCATTTCGATGGTCGTGCTCTTGCGGAGCGGCACGACGCGGGCGGTCTGTCGGGGTGAATGTGCAGTCTTGGCCATGGGAAAAGTCCTTTCTTCGGTTGCGCCCTTGGAGCCGGATCGGCGCTTGGCCGTCGTCCCCTCGGGTGCGGTCGACCCGAACCGTCGAAAGCTCTGGCGCATCAGGGCACGGCCTATGCCAGGCGAGCGGACGAGGCTTGCGAACAAGCAGGGCGCAAGCCCTTGCGAAGGACGCCAGCCCCGTCTGCGAGATCGGCGGAGGCCGGCCGCCACGCGGCGCGGCACGCGGCCTTGAAGCGCCTGGCCGACGGTTCAGACCGCAGCAAACCCGAGAGGACAAGGGCCAGCCCGGCCTCGCCTCAGTGACGCAACCGAAACGGACACTCGGGGCCTCGTCCACATGCGCCGCCGATTGCCTCCGATCTGACGGACCTGCAACGCCCGCCCTCCGCATCACCGGTCACGCCGCGCGCGAAAGCGCTATCTGTTGTCGCTCGTAATGGGCGGCGATGGCCTGATCCTGCCGCGAAAGTTTGCGCGACAGCGCGTCGATCTCCGGCTGACGCTCGGCCGTCAGCGCAGCATGCGTCGAGCGATAGCGTTCCAGAACCGTGCATGCGCCGGACGATTTCCCTCGGCGGTCCCCATGGCGTCTTCGCTGCTGCGGGACCAGCGCAGCCGCCCGGCGCGTGATCTGGCGGTCGATCAGCTCGAGCTGGCGCTGAACCTGCCGGCGCGCCTCCTCCATGCGCGAGAGCTGCGCCAATGCGTCGGGCGCCATCATGACCGTGACGCTCCGCGCTGCCAGCCGATGAAGCTGGAAGGCCCGCCATAGACAGCTTTACGGCTCGGATCGATGACGAAGCCGAACCGGCCGACCGCATATTCGTCCGCGGGAACGAGAAAGCGGCGCTCCTCGGTGCCCGCGCCGCGCCGGCCGCCGGGCGTGGCGACGCACTCGACAAACCCCTCGTGATGTCCGGACGCGATTGCCGAGACCACGATCCAGTCGTCGGCATGCGCCTCGTGGAAGGCACGCCGGTCCTTCTCGTAGGATTCACCCGGTCCGAGCACGACGCCGAAGATCGTCTCCCATGCGTCGGGCCAGCTATCCTTGACCGAGCGCTCGGCGCAACGCCGCTCAAAACTGGAGAAAAGGTCGGGGAAGGTGATGGTGACGATCGCCCAGGCGCAGTCCTCCTCGTACCAGCCGTCAATCGCTCGCAGGAGTGGGTGGACATGTTCGTTCCGCTCAGCCGAGAGCTTGAAACCGCCATGCCCTGCGGTCGAATGGGATTCGACGCCCTCGGTGTAGACGGTCGCGCCCTGTGAGACCCCCCATGGCGTCTGCACCCTGCTATGGACCTCACGGCGACCGAGCGCCCTCTTCTCACGCTGATGCTCAGCATGGTCCAGGACCTTGGCGCGAAACGCGGCCTCATTCTCCAGTTCGCCGGAATAGCCATAAAAGTCGGACCGACGCCATTGCGCGACTGGGCGCGCGATCCGCCAGCCAGTCGCGAGATAATGCCGCGCGTCCTGCGCCGGCAGCATGGCGAAAGCACTGTCGCCAACGCGGGCGACCTGGAAACCCTCAGCCGATCGCCCGAACTCGACCTCTGAATTTGCAGGATCTGCATCGATCGCAGTGCCGCAACAGAGGACGTCGCTCATGCCGCCCTCCCCTCGATGACGGCGGCGCCAACCTCGTCCGCTGTGACCTCCTCGCGCACCGCGCGCGGATAGCCATGACGGGAAAGCCATTCCTCCGCCGCCGGCCGATGCGGAGCGAGATGGATCAGCTCGGCATCCTCCCCGGCACGATCGAAGACACGCACGGACCCGATCGCCGGTCGCTCGACCACGCTGAAGCGCAGCGAGGAGTCGAGCGAGAAGGTGCGGTGGACCCGGATGGCCACCACACCGCCAGCACCAAAATCGGCCTTATGCAGGGTGAAGCTGGAGGACAGGCTGAGATTGCCCATGCTCTTGCCAGGCTGTTTTCGGATTAGGCGGCCCCTGCCGTTGCTTGTCTGCCAGGCCGCGAGTTTTTTGGTGAAGCGCTCGGGCGGCCGCGGCGTGCCGTCGGACCAGGCGATGGTCGAGCCGATGGGTGCATGATCGTAGATTGCGTGCGCGGACATGTTGTCCTCCGTGATGGCGTTGCGTGGAAACGAAACCGCCGCCGGCACGAGGCCGGCGGCGGGAGGTCGATCGGACGTGAGTGAGGAGGTCGGGGCTATTCCGCCGCGACGCGGTAGGCTTCGTCGATCGTGTCGGGATCGACGTCGTCGAGTGCAGCGGCATCGCCGGACCCGATATCAGCATCGTCCGCCGTGACGTCGGCGTCGTCATCCGCGCTGACCGCGCTCTTCGAGCGCCAGGTCGCGACCTCGGCAGCGGCCGGCGCAAACGCCGCCGACGAGTGGACGAAGCGCTGCTCCCTGAAGTGTTCGACGAGCGCGGCGCGCGTATCCTTCACCCTCGCGCGGGGCAGGACGGGGGTGTCCTTGCAGGAGCGCTCCAGCGCCTGGCGCGACAGGCAGGACAGGAACTCGTCCGTGCCCATCGTGGGCAGGAACCCGTCCGCGCCGATCGCGTCACCGGCAAGGCGCGCGACAATGCCGCTTTTGGTCCGGTTCTCACGGGCCGAGAGGACATCGATCAGAGCGGACCGTGCCGCGACGCGCAGGGTGTCGCGGTCGAAGGTGAGCTTGCCGTCGCTGTCGATCAGTTGCACGGCATGACGCTCCATCCGGGCAAATCCGTAGACGTCATCGGACGCCCCCGACTGGACCGAGATGTTGCGGCCGGCCAGCGCGAGCACGAGCAGCGCCATCAGCGTGTCGTCCTCGATCGGAGCCCGCGCCAGCGCCTCGTGCAACGCGTCGGTGCGCAGGTCGCCGATCATCTCGACGCCTTTGCGGGTCACGTCCGGCCGCGGCTTGGCCATGACGATCGCGTCATCGCCATCGACCTCGTCCGCGCTTTTCTTTTTCGGCTCCGGCAGCCGAAAGTTTACGCTCTGCACCTTGCCATCGCGGTCGAGATACATCGCCGTCCGGTCGCTCTTGCCGGGCTTGCCGTGGACGCGTTCGGCCTTGGGCGGAAGAACGACCTGACCCCAATTGTTGACGTCGGTGATGACGCCGCGCTTGGGCAGGTGGATGGTCATCCATTCCTGCTGGGCGCCGAGGAACCCCTCCACATTGGTGGTGTAGCGGCTGTCCTCGTCGGCCGGCGCGAACAGATCCTCGACCCATGAAATGCCGTAGGCCTGTGCGAGATCGTCGCCAAAGCTCGCGTCGCGCGCATACATGCGCTTCTTCGACAGAGCGTTCGCCACGCTCCACCAGGATACCTGCGGATCGCCCTTTTTCGGCTTCTGCGCCTTCCAGACCTCGCGCTGCTCGTCGAGGTTGGCTGCTGCGATCGCGCGCAGTTGCTGCTCATTGGGCATGTCGCCCTTCGCCATATGGTCGAGCATCGCAGGCAGCACATTCGCCAGCAGCCTGAGTTTCTTGATCTGGCGCACCGGCAAAGCGAGCGCGATGCCGATCGCTTCTTCCGTCCAGCCGAGCGCAACGAGCCGCTCGATCGCCCGCCATTGATCGACCGGGTTCAACGGCTCGCGGGCGATGTTTTCGACCATGCTGCGCATCGCGCCATTGTCGTTGGCGGCGTCGACCACGAGCACGTCGATTTCCTCCAGCCCGGCCGCGATCGCCTGCCTCACACGGCGATGTCCGGAATCAATGATGTAGCCATTGCCGCCATCGGTCTCCGGCGCGATCACCGGCGGCTGGACGAGCCCGACCGCCTTGATCGTCGCCAGGAGCAGCGCGTCGGCCTGGGGTGAGGATTTCGTCTGGCGCGACCGATCGGAATTCTCCTTCAGCGCGCGCGGATCGACTTTCATGACATGCATGGGATTGCTCCTTTTCGAGGATGCCGGACCAAGGCCTCGACCTGTCCGGTTCAGTCTTCTTCCCGAAGACCCTTCCCAGCCCGCGGACCGGACAGGCCGGTGCAACTGCGGCCGAGCATCTCGGGTCGGGCGAACGAGCGGGGCAAAGCCCTGCGAAGGACGACGGGCCGGGATCGCGACGGCGGCGGTTGAGCGTTAGCGCCACCGGAATGGCCGATCGGCGAGCAAGGCTCATTTTTCTCTCTCGCCCCGCTTTCCGCCCTTTCGCTCAGACCGTCGCTATCGCTTCGCGCGGACGGAAACGCCGATGGAGCGTAGCGCGGGAACGAGATCAGTCTGCCTGATCAGTTCGACGGCCCGGGAAGACGTCAACTTGTCGCTGACGGCCCGGTCATAGACCGCGACGCATTCGGCCGCGGTCAGACGCGAGGCGTAAAGCAGCCCATCCACGGCGAAGGACTCGTAAACAGCCTCGCTCAGTTCCCGGCCCTCGCGATGCTCCTTTGCGCGCGCCGCGTCGGTGCTGACGCCGAGCTTGAGCAGTCCGGTCGTCCGCAGATCAAGAACGGTGAGAGGCGCAATCGCCGTGACCTCGGCGACCGCCCAATTCTCGATCTCGCTTTCGTCCAGAACACGGGCGCTCTCGCCTTCAAAACGGTCGCGAACAATCGTTTCCGCAATTGCCGTGGCGAGGTCTCGGGCAAGATACAAGAGCTTAAACGCCTGGCTCGGGCTCGAAAACCGGCTTTGCCCGAAACCCAAGCCGAGCGGTGTCGTCATATGGGCAACAGGCATCACGCGCAGATAGTCGCGCGGTTGAAACGCCAGCGCGAGATCGCCGACTGTCCCGGGATCAAGATTCACGTCTCAGCCGAAGTCACGCGACGCCGCGTCCAGAACCTCATGTAGACGGCCGCTCTTGAGCCCATCGAGCGGCGTTTCGCCGAGGCTCGGCTTGGTCTGGATGAGCCATTGCCACGCGGCACGCGGATGGCCGATGATCCTCATGACCTGCGGCATGCCCTCGACCGGCCGGCCGTCCACGAACTGGGCCAAAGGAAAGACATGCTTCCGCTCGCCCTTGAGCAGACCGATCACAGCGCCGCGCTTCTGCCATTCATGCAGGGTCGAGCGCTTCGTGCCGAACATCTTCTCGATGTCGCCAGGGCCCGCGACCGGACCCGCCCAGTCCTCAAGTCGAACCGGCTTCGCGAACTCGACGAGACGACGGCGACCTTCGTCAAGATCGAGCGTGCGCCCAAGGCCGGATCCCTGGCTGATTTCGACAGGCTTCTCGACAGGAAGCTCGATGAGCTTGCGAGCAACTCCGGTTGCGAGGCCCTCAACGACGGCTTCGACGGCGCGAGCCAGCTCGCTGTCGCTTCCGGCAACTCGCCGCTGCTGCTCGACAGATAGCCGGGACGCAGCGGCCGAGACGACCGCCATGACCTTGCCCGTCGCTTCGAGAGCGGTCTTGGAAAGACCTGGATTGTGACGCGCCAGAACCTTGAGGACATCGGCGAGGGCTGCCGGATCAACGGCAATCCTCGCCTCGGTTTGGACTCTTCGCACAGATGCGACCATGACCGCCTCCCTCATTGAGCCCGATAGATAGCCTTGATTGTCCTGATTGTCCAGATTGTTCGATCCGTAGAGCCGATGATGATGATCCCCCCGGCACCGATGGGTGGTTTAAGGGCGCTCAAGCAGCCGTCGTCTCAATCGCACCTAGCCCGTCTATATCGCCGGCCAGCGCTGTCTCGATCGCGACCAACTGCCGGCGCTTCTCGGCCAGTTCGCCGCCAAAGGCGAACTCTCCGCCCTCGCGCGACCGATACGACGCCAGCCTGCGCTGAGCCTCTGCGAGACGCTGACGATACCGCTCCCGCTCGCCCTCAAAATCCCCGAGCGCGTGTTCGAGCCGCGACACCGCGCCAAGCGGCGTCACCGTAACCGGCAGATCAATCTCATGGTCGGTGCCGATGCGAAGCAACATTGTCTCATAGCGATAGCCGTCGCGCCCGCCGCGCTGGCCGCTGAACTCCAGGTCGAACCCACCGACCGTGGCGATGGTCAAATCGCCCTCCTGCCGCATCTGCACGAGGGTCAAGATCTCCTTGAGCAAGGCGCGACCGGCCTCCTTACGCTCCACATAAGCCTTCCCCGCCACGGTCATCGCGAAGGCGTCGGCGGCCGTCGGAACGAGGCGCTCGATGTCACGCCCGATCTCGTCAATGCGACGTGTCGAAACCGCAATATCGCGTTCGGCATCGCGAAGTTGCCGGCGCACGGCGAACTGATCGTCCTGATGCGCAGCGCGCAGGCGCTCGAGGCGGGCGATCTCGGCCTCCAGCCCGGCCTTCTGCATCAGCCGCTGATCGCCCGAGGCAATCGCCTTCGCCATGGCGAACTGATTGGCCTGCCCCTCGCCGAGATCCTCCAGCCGGCGGATCGAAGTGTCGCCCGAAAGCGCTGCGGCGATGAAGCGGGCCTTTCGCTCGTTGTTCTGCCACATGGTGGCGTCGAGGGACCCTTGCGTCGCGTAGGCGAAGATGTCGATCTCGTCGTGCTGGTTGCCCTGCCGCACGATTCTGCCCTCGCGCTGTTCGATCTGCGAGGGCAGCCAGGGCACGTCGAGATGATGCAGCGCTTTCAGCCTGAGCTGCGCGTTGACGCCGGTGCCCATCGTCTCCGACGAGCCGATCAGGAAGCGCACCTTGCCGGCGCGGACATCGCCGAACAGGCGCTGTTTCGCCTCCGACTTCTTGAAATCCTGCATGAAGGCGATCTCGGAGGCCGGCACCCCGCGACGGACCAGCTCGTCGCGGATCCAGCGATAGGCCGAAAACCCCCGGCTCTTCTCGACGCTGATCGTGCCGAGATCGGAGAAGATCATCTGGGCGGCGCCGGCGACCTCATACGGCTTTCCGTCCGGCCGGACATAGGCCGCATCAGCGGTCTCGCTCCAGATGCGCAGCGCGTTCCCGATCAGCAGGTTGAGCTTGTTCTCCGCCTCATTGTCGTTGTCTGGATCGACGAGGCGCATGTCGATCGCGGCATGGCGTCCGTCGGTGATGACCGAAAGCAGGATGTCGTCGCCGGGCTCCGGCGGTCGGTCGCGCATCTCGATCGCCTTGATGCGCTCGTCGAGCAGGCGCTGATAGGACTTGAAGGCTTGCGTCGGCTTTGCGGTCAGGATTTGGCGGCGGCCGGTCGAGATCGCCGGCACCTTCACATAGCGCCGCAGGTCGTCGGGCAGTACGACATCCGCGAAGGAGCGGAACATCGCAATGAGTTCGGGGACGTTGACGAAGCTGGCGAAGCGCGAGACCGGCTTATACTTGCCTGAGGGCTGCAGCTCGAGTTCGGTCGTGGTGTCGCCGAAGGTCGAGGCCCAGGCGTCGAATTCATGCAGCCCGCGTTGGCGAAGCGACGCGTGGTCCATCAGGCGCTGGACCGAGAACATCTCGCCGAGCGTGTTGGTAATCGGCGTGCCGGATGCCAGCACGAGCGCCCGGCCGGGGTTCATCGTCTCGACGAAGCGGGACTTCACATAGAGGTCCCAGGCGCGCTGCGAGCCGTTGGGATCGACGCCCTTCAGCGTCGACATGTTGGTGGCGAAGGAGAGCTTTCGGAACTCCTGCGCCTCGTCGACGATGATCTGGTCGATGCCGAGCTCCGAGATCGTCAGGAGATCGTCCTTGCGGGTCGAGAGCGCCTCCAGCCGCTCCTTCAATCCTTCCTTCAGGCGTTCGAGGCGCTTGCGCGAGACGCGGTCGTCGGTCTCGACCTTCGTCAAGAGGCTCTCATAGAGTTCGAGTTCGTCCTGAATCATCTGCTGCTCGAAGGCGGAGGGAACGTCGATGAAGCGGAACGCCGAATGGGTGATGATGATCGCGTCCCAGGTCGCGGTCGCGGCGCGCGACAGGAAGCGGTGGCGCTTCTCCTTGGTGAAGTTGCTCTCGTCGGCGACGAGGATGCGGGCGTTGGGGTAGAGCGCCAGGAACTCGCGCGCGACTTGCGCCAGGCAATGCCCCGGGACCACAAGCATAGCCTTGGCGATCAGGCCAAGTCGGCGCTGCTCCATGACCGCCGCAGCAAAAGTCATGGTTTTGCCAGCGCCGACGGCATGGGCGAGATAGGTGGCACCCGCTGTGATGATCCGCCAGATGCCGCGCTTCTGATGCGGATAGAGGGTGAAGGCGCCGCTCGCGCCGGGCAGATTGAGATGCGAGCCGTCGAAGACGCGCGGCGCGATATTGTTGAAGCGATCATTGTAGACCCGCGCCAGCCGGTCGGTGCGGTCGGGATCGGACCAGACCCAGCGCTGGAAAGCCGTCTTGATCTTGTGCAATTTCTCCTTGGCGGCTTCGGTATCGACGACGTTGAGCACCCGCCGCTCGCGGCCGTCCTGTTCGACCGTGTCGAAGATCTGGGGGATGCGGCTGTTCAGGGCGTCGGTCAAAAGCTCGCCGGCATGGCGGCGACCCGTGCCCCAGTCGGAGGTTCCCGCCGCCAGCCAGGCGAGCTGCCGTGCTTCCACCGTCCACGACGCCAGCTCCGGCATGTGCCGGATCGTGACCTCCGCGCCCGTGGTCTCCTTGATGAAAGCGACGACTTCGGACGCTGGGATCCAGGGCGCGCCAAGACGCGCGGTGATGTCGGACGGCCCAAGATCGGCCGGCTGCACTGCGGCCAGCGCGCGGACATTGCGCTCGAAAGCGGGGTCGAGTTCCGCAGCGGCTTCCGCCACCTTCAGCTTGTCGCGCACCGGCCCCGACAGATAGGCGTCGGCCATCAGCCAACCGCCGTCAGCCGGGTTCTGGAAGATCGCGTCGCCCAGCTCGGCGACGACGTCGGCGACATCCCGATGCAACAGCTCGGCGATGTGCTCGAGATCGACCCGGCCGCGCTCGTTCAGGACGACGGCAAGGGCGTCCGTGGCGCAAGTGATGACGGGTGCCGCAGGCGGCGCGATGACGCGCTGGCTGAACAGCGGCCCGGGCTTGGCCGTATCGGTGTCGAGATCGTAATCCTCGATCGAGGCGACGAGCCAGCAATCGGGATCATCGAGAAAAGGCTGCAGGTTTGGCCGACGGTGAGATTCGCGGACCTCGCCGGTCGTCTCGTCCTCCGAGATCGAGACCGTCGTGTGATTGATCGGGCCAAAGTCGCGCACAAAGCTCGACCAGGCGATGCGCAAGCCAATCTGCGCATCCTTCCAGGGCCGGTCCTGCTCCTGGCAGGTGAGGACCTCGCGCACGGCATCGCGGATCGGGATCAGTTTTTGGATGATCCGGACGTGCTTTGCCGGAACGCCTTCAGAGCTTCGACCTTTCCGAACCGTCACCGTGACAGGCTGGCCGTCGACGAGCTGCATCAGCCCGCGGCGCGTATCGACGAAGTAGCTGCCTTCGCGGATGCGCGTCTCCGGCGAGAGCGAAATGTTCGCATCCGGGGCTTCGCGGTCGTCGAGATCGACAGCTTCCGGCTCGCCGTCATAGAGGCTCTCCGGGAGGAGACGGATGGCGGCGTCCAACGCGGCATCGAGAGCAACGTCGGCCTTCGGAATGCAGCTATAGGTCTCGCCGAAGGGTCCTGAGGTGAGAGCGTGCCTGCCGAGGACAAAGTCGGGATGGCTTGCGAACCAGCGATTGACGCGGATCGCGGCCTCATCGGCGGTCCCGGCCTGGACCTCCTCCAGATTGAGCCAGACAAGATCGCCCTTCGGCTCGCCTGGCTTTCGCTTCCGGAAAAAGAGGATGTCGACGACAACATCCGTCCCGGCGTCGGCCCGGAAGCTTCCCTGCGGCAGCCGGATTGCGGCGATGAGATCGGCTGAACTGGCGATGTGCTCGCGCGCCGCGGCGTCAGCCTTGTCCATCGTGCCATGCGAGGTGACGAAGGCTGCAAACCCGCCCGACTTCAACAGATCGATCGATCGCGCGATGAAGTAGTCGTTCAGCCGCAAGCCCATCGAACGATAGGCGCGGTCAGAGCGAACCGCGCGATCGGAAAACGGCGGATTGCCGATGGCGAGATCGAAGCTCGCCGGCAGCTCGGCTCGGGCGAAATCGCCGGTGAGGATGCGGGCGCGTGGCTGCAGCAGTCGGGCGATGCGCGCCGTGGTCGGATCGAGCTCGACACCGGTGACATGCGTGCAATCGCGAAAAGCTTCCGGCATGAGCGCTGCGAACAGCCCGGTGCCGGTGCCGGGTTCGAGTACTCGGCCGCCGCGCCAGCCGAGCCGCTGCAGGCCGGCCCAGATCGCCTGGACGATGAACTCCGGCGTGAAATGGGCGTACTGCGTACAGCGCGCCAGCGAAGCGTAGTCGGCGTCGCTGACCGCGTCCTGCAGCGCGTCGCCGATCGTCTCCCAGCCCTTTCGGAACGCCGTCTTGCCCGGCCGCGGGAAAACGCCATTGGCGAGGTCGGATGCGCCGAAGCCGGTGAAGCGGATCAGCGCACGCTGCTCGTCCGACGTCGCAGGCCTCTCCTCGGCTTCGATCCGCGCGGCGAGCCGGATCGCGGCAATGCTGTCGCGCGCACGATCCTTCCAATTCGCCGCGAGGCCGCGGTCGCCGTCGAGGACAAAATTGACGCTCTGACAAAGCGATGAGGGCTGCGGCGCGGATGGAGTAATCCGCTGCGCCGGCGACGGCGGCGTGGGCTCCGGATCATCGTCGTCATTGGCTGCGACGTCGTCGGCGAAGGCCATGACGCCCAGGTTTAGGCTCGATGAGAGCGCGGTGTCGTTGAAGAGGTCGAAGGTGAAGGGATCGAGATTGAGGCGGTGATTTTGCGCCATAGCGAATTCTCCTGTGGTCGAGGCGCGCGCCATCGCTCCCGCCGGATCAGGTCCGACGGAAGTTGCGATGGTCGCGGGACGGGGGATGGGGGCGGCTGGGCAGCCCGGCGGGTCAGCGCCGGACCAAAGCGAGCGACAGGGCGTCGTCTGCCATCGCGATCTTGAGATGCGTCGCTGTCGGTGCGGCGTCGATCAACTTCACGAGCACGGCGGCATCAAGAAATTCGACGCCGTCATCGCCGCCAAAGTGTTGGCGCTTGTAATGCCAGTAGTCCGGGTTGGTCTTGGGATCGCACTCGTGAGCGTAGACCACGAGCGGACGCTGATCCTCGGCGAGCTTGCCGTTGGACATGATGTAGACGCCCTCATCGCCGACCAACCATAGGCCCGGCCGTTCGTTCTTGCCGGCGCTGAGGCCATGAGGATTGCGAAAGCCGCCATTGAGGACGGCGTCGATCCGTCCGCGCGTGATGACGGCGCGGACATCCGTGACGGAAAAGCTGAACATTGCCGCCGCCCATCACGCCGCGATCGCGTCGGGCAGGTACCGCAGATGCACGGGGAGATTTTCGCTAATCTCCTGGTCCGTCAGGCCGTCGAGTAGTTTTGACGTCGTTCCCTGCCGGCCGCCATAGACGGTGATGGTGCGCTTGCCCCGGTCGGGCGCGGGCCAGCGCTCGCCGGCATAGCCGCGATAGTCGTCATGGGTGCTCGACCAGATGTGCTCCAGACGCTCCTGCCGCGTCATCGCCCGAACGGGCCGGGTTTCACGCTCGATGATCGCCTCGCGCATGCGCCTGCCGGAACCGACATCGGCGAGATCGCAATAGGCGTGGAAGTACCGGGCCCGGCCATCGATCCACAGCGTGAAGAAGATGCTGGTGATCGAGCCGGTCAAAAACTCGCGCATCGCGAACATGTCGACCGCCAAGATGACTGGCGGCAGGACCTCGAACATGTAGTCGTGCGCCGCCTGGCCGATCTCGAACCATTCGCCTGAGTAGAGCGAGCTTGCATCATGCGGGCCGCGGTTGGGCCGATGCACATGGCGGTCGAACATCCGGAACATCTGCCGCCGATCGGCGACGCCCTGGAACACTTTGCGGATCGGAGAAGGGGTCATGGGCTGGCTTCTTGGGGCTCGTCAGACCGGAGCGCGGCTCATCCTCGCGACATTGCCATCATCTTCGGCTCTTCCTGACCCCTTCCCCGCGGCCGCTTCCCTGATCGGCCGGGTCAAGGGCCGGCGCAGCCGGGCGAAGCGTCACCCTTGATGCGGCCAGCGGGCATGCGGCAGGCCTCCTCTCCTATGTCGTCTTTCTATTTCCTCCCTCGCCTTCTCCTTCAGCGCCTCGTTCCAATCGTCGCCGGGCGGCTTCAGCCGAGACCAGTCGCAGCCGGCGGTCTCGGCGATCTCGCGCAGCCGGCCGGTATAGGCTTCACCCTGGCTGTTGGCGTCCGTCGCCGCGACGAGTATTGCTCCAGGACGGGCAGCGAGCATTTGCAGCGCGGCTTGAGTCGCCGGCGACCAGCCGCCGCCGGTGCTGAGATAGAGGCTGCCTTGCCGCAGCCCCTCGACCGCCGCGAGGCTCATCGCGTCGATCGCAGCCTCGGTGATGCAGAGCCTCAGGGCGTCGGGTACGCCGAGCCGGAACAGCACCTTCGCGCCGCCGGTCGAAAAGCCGCGCCATTCCGGGCCGCGCTCCTCCCATCCGGTGACCGCGCCTCGATCATCGAGATGGGCTGCCCACAGGCTGCCGCACGGACCTTCCCGCAGCCCGTCCTGCCGGATCGCGGCGCGCAGCACGCTTTCGGGGAGATGGCGTTCGTGACGCAGGTAGCGCCAGGTGGCGGAGCCTGGCCGAAGGGCTCGCCGGGCGCGCCAGCGTTCGGCAAGAGAGACATCCGGCCTCTGCGTGCGCGGCCGCTGCCACGCAAGTTCCGCCGGTCGAAACCCAACCAGTCCGGCCGCACGCACAAGCACATCGGTAAAGCCGACGCCGTCCAGATGCTGGATCAGCGAAAAGACATCGCCCTTGGCGTCCGACAGCGGATCGAACCAGCCCCTGCCCTCGTGGATCACGATGATGATGTCGCTGCTGCGCCGGTGCTTGACCGCGCGACGCGTGCTCTCTTTCACATCGACGGCGAAGCCGGCTTTCTCCAGCACCGCCCCGCAAAGCACCCGTCTCTTCAGTTCCTCGAGTTCTCGTTGCTCCATCATCTCTCCCGGCCTTACGTCCGGCCTTTCCTGCTGCGGCGTCCCTTCCACGTATCTCGCGGATCTAGACTCAACCGCCGCGACGAGCGGCGCCTGCAAGGGCGCGGATCGGCAATCGATGGAATGGTGAGATCGATCGGCCGCGGCGCAGCCTCCCTTGCGGGCGACTGCTCGCCAGCGGCACGAGGGGCCGGCTCAATGAGCCGGCCGGCGATCATGAGGGTCGAATTCGTGAATGACGTGCAGGTCGTCTGCGTCGTCGATCTCGTCGCTCGGCAGCACTCGATAGGCGCCGTCGATCTGGAAAACCGTGACCGCGACCATCAGCGTGCGGGCGAGTGCGAAGGCGTGGCTCTGGGCAAGGACAAGATCGTTCGACATCGTGAGGCTCCATCCGGGAGCGGGGCAATTCCCGCTCGATGGCTCCTCGAAGGGCCGGTGCCGGTCGCGATCACCGCGAAGGCGTCAGCCGCAGCGGCGGCACGCTCGCGTAGCCGACCCCTTGCGGGTTGATCGTGGAAGATCCGGAACCGGACCAGGACGCCATCGCATCAGAACGGGATTGCGCTGCTCTCGGTGGACCTGGCTTCATGGCAACGACGCATTTCGGCGAGAACAACCCGGCCGCCGCGTGCTGTTGGTCGGGGTGACGCGGCTCGTCTCAGCAAGCGCCGCCTACTGCTTGCCTTGGGTCGTGGCAGTTCGTTGTGGACGATCGCCTGGACGCTCGCCAGATTTGCGTAGCGCGCCGCCGCTCAGACCATAGTCCGAGTGCGCTATTCAGCTCGCTGTTCGTTCGATCGTTCGGCGATGGCTCCATCCTGCGTCAGGGATGGACGCCCGGATGGGTGAAGACCCGCAGGGGCTTCAGCTTCGCCGACAGCCCGGCCCGCAGGGAGACGCCTGGTGAGCTACTCAATTCAGCGGGAAGCCGCCCGCCTACTTTAAAAGTGAACCTTTTTGTCAATTTTGGTTTGACATCAGAGCGATGGCCAAAAGCGGTTCTCGCCATCACTTTGAATGTATGCCATAATGTCCATCATGGATGGACAAGGCGCGTCGAAGCTGAAGCAACTCCTCCAGACCATCCCGCCGGGGTTTCTGGTGGATATGGCCTGGATGACGCGCCACGCCATCTCGCGACAGTCGGTTTCCGGCTATGTGAAGCAAGGCTGGCTGGAGCGGCTGAGACAAGGCCTCTACCGCCGCCCCCTTAACACCGGCGCAAGTCGAGAAGCCGCGACGGGATGGAAAATCCCATTGCTCTCCGCGCAATGGATCATGGGACATGGCTTCCATGTCGGAGGGACGAGCGCCCTCGGCCTTCACGGTCATTCGCACTATCTGCAGTTGGGCGGGGACGCAGCGATCTATCTCTACGGCTCGGACATACCGACATGGCTGGTCGAGCTGCAAACCGATGCACGGTTCGTCCGGCGAAGCGATGCGCTGTTTGGGGAGCAGCCGACCGGAGTTGAAGATAGCGAATTCAGCCTGTCCGACGGCCCGGATGTGGAGCTCACCCTCAGTCCCTGGCGTTGGCCGATACGGATGTCGTCAGCGGAGCGAGCGATCCTCGAGGCACTTGACGAACTGCCAAAAAACGAGAGCTTTCACACCCTGGACATGGCGTTTGAGAGCTTGGTCAATCTGCGCCCTAAATTGCTGACGATGCTGCTCGCCCAATGCCAGAGCGTGAAGGTCAAGCGCCTGTTCTTCGTCTATGCCGACAAACACGCTCACGCCTGGCGAAAGCATATCGACATGTCGCTCATCGACATGGGGCGAGGCGATCGCGCTCTCGCCGCCCTCGGGCGGCTGCACCCGACCTATCGGATCACGGTGCCGGCCGACCTGTTGCCGCAGGAGGCTGCCCATGGCGCGTGAGCAATATATGCGGCAGGTCGAACTCCTGGTCCGGACACTGCCCTTCATAGCGCGCCAGGACGTGTTCGCGCTCAAGGGCGGCACCGCCATCAATCTCTTCTATCGCGACATGCCTCGCCTGTCGGTCGACATCGACCTCACCTATCTTCCGATCGAAGATCGTGACGCGACACTTGCCGGTATCGACGAGGCGCTTGATCGCATCCGCGAGGATCTTCTGCGAAACCTCCGGGGCGTGACGGTCCAGCGGATCGCCGGCGGCGGCAACAATGACACACGCGTGCTGGTCCGCCAGGGAAGCACCGAGGTCAAGATCGAGACTTCGCCAGTCGCGCGCGGAACGGTGCATCCTCCCGAACTGCGGCCGGTCACCGACGCCGTCGCCGACACATTCGGCTTCGCCGAGATGCAGGTCGTCGCCTTCGATGATCTGTTCGGCGGCAAGCTCCATGCAGCGGTCGATCGCCAGCATCCGCGCGATCTGTTCGATGTGAAGTTTCTCTATGAGAACGAGGGGCTTACCGACGCGCTGTTTCGGACCTTCCTGGTCTATGTTGCAAGTTCTGGCCGGCCGCCGCACGAGTTGATCAAGCCGTCCCTTGCCGAGATCGACGACGCCTTTGCCAAAGAGTTCGAGGGTATGACGGTCAGGCCTGTGAGCCTGAGCGAGTTGAAGGACGCGCGAGCGCGCCTGACCAAAGACCTGCTCGCGAGGCTCGATGGCAGGGCGATGCGGTTCCTGCTTTCGCTGCATGATGCTGAACCGGACTTCGAGGTGATCGGATTGCCGCAAGCGGCAGATTTGCCGGCAGTTCGCTGGAAGCTGCTCAACCTCACGAAGTTGAAGGAGCAGAACCCCGGAAAGCACGCCGAGCAACGCCAAGCGATTGCGGGAATGTTGTCATAGACACCGGATCTGAATCATCGATTGGCCATGAGTGACATCCCGCGTTCCGGGACATTGGGCTCCCCGACAGATATAGAGACGATAAGCAGCAAAGCCGATCTCGCGGCGATGGACCCCTAACGTTTAAATGGCCTGAACGCGCGGGCAATGGAGCTGGGCGGAGAAACGAACAGCCCGGGCGCATCGACCCACAGTTTCGCGACTTGTACGAGCTGCTCGACTTCCGTCCCGGGGAATTGATGTTTCTTCAAGATCTCGGTGCTGAAACGCTTGCTCGAAGGCTGCCGCCCATCCCCACCGGCAATCGGGTCGATATCGACGTAAAGACGCTCCGGTCCCCTTCTTCCCTTCAACATCTGCGCATGATTCGTATCATCATCGATCCAAGTGGCGATCTTGTAGCCGTTGTATTCCATAGTGACGCTGTACTCCGTACTGAAGCGGTCTGAGCGCTGGCCTATTGCTGAACACCAGCGGTCAACTGATGCACCATTGTTCCGGGGCAAACCCGTCTCGCCATCTCGCAGAGATGCGGATGATGCGTGAGGTAAATCACCTGCCCGACCAGCGCCATCTCACCGAAGAGCCGAAACGCCTCCTCGGCCCTGAAATCATCAAAAGTCTCCATGATGTCGTCGGCGATGAACGGAACCGGCTGCCGAGAGGCGACGAATTCGTAATAACCAGCCACCCGCAGCGCGAGATAAAGCTGGAAGCGCGTGCCCTTAGATAGCTCCGCGGCTTCCTTCGAGCCGCCGCCCGCCCCAAGCGCAATCAGGATCTCGCCGTCTTTCTCCGGCTGGGCGGCGAGCCCGGCATAGGCGCCACGGCTGATCGTCGCAAAGGCCTCGGAGGCTCTCGCCATCATCGAGCTGCGATGCAGGTCGCGATAGGCGCGCAGCGCCTGTTCGGCCGCGGCGGCGCCGAGCTTCAGTCTGAGATAACGGAGCGCGCGATCCTCGATATCGAGCAGCAGCGTGCGCTTCTCCTCCTCGATCTTCGCCACCGCGCCATCGCCGCCGACGGCCTCGACCCGGTCGAGCGCCTTACTGTGCACGGAGAACAGGTCACGGCTGCGCTGGTCCTGATCATCGAAGCGGGCCTTTAGCTCGACAAGCTCAGCCTCCAGGGCAGTGTGATCGCCGAGATCGAGGACAGCTTCCGCCTCGTCTATCGCGGGCAGCCGAAGTGCCGCGAGGATGTCACGCTCGGCAGCGTCGGCCTGCGCCGCCAATTCCGCCCTCTTCTCGATGACTGACAGCTTGCTGGAAACCTCCGCCAAGGTCGGGACGCTGAAGAACGCGGTCATCTCCGTCTTGCGGCGATCGTGAACCGCCAAGGTCTCGGAGAGCGTGCGGTGCCGGGACCGAGCAGCCTCGAGGTTTTGGGCAGCGGTCGCCCGCCGCGTGCGTTCGGCGTGGGCTTGCTGAATCTGAGCGCCGATGACCTGCGCCAGATCCAGGACATCGCCCGAGGATGCAACGATCCCCAGCTCATTGGCGAGCGCTTCAGCCTCATCGCGGAAGGCGGCCTGATCCTTCTCCATCTTGCCGATCCGGTCGACGAGGCCAGCCTTCTTCTCCAGCACGGGACCCAGTTCAGTGATGGCGGCGAGGATTTCGCGAACTGTGGCAAGCGTCGGCGCTGTACCGCCCTCTCCCAGCCAACAGGCCGAGCAGGCTTTGGTCCATGAGGCGTTCCAGTGCCGGCCGGCCCCCGTGGCCTTTTCGACATCACGCTCGCGGCTCGCCAGGTCACGCTGCCTTTCATCGACGCTGGCCCGCAACGCCTTCAGCTCGACCTCTCGATCGATTGCCCCCTGCCCTGCTACCAGCAGCGCCTCGAAGCCGGCATCCGTGCCCTGCGGCAGACCGGCTGCGGCAAGTGCCGTCGCCAGCCGATCCCGGACAGCCACGGCGTCGGCTGCCGCCTCCCGGAGATCGCTTTCCGCCGCTCGGACGAGCGCCCGCGCCTCCAAAGCCTTGTCTCGACGGCCGAGCCAAGCTTCGAACTGAGGCAGCGAGATACTGTCCGACAGCCCCGGGCAGGTCGTGGCTACGGCTGCCGCGATCTCGCGCTGGAGGCCATGCAGAGCCGTTGTTGCGACATCCCGGAGTTCGATGGCGCGGTGGCACTCTGCCTTCGCAATGGCCAGCGCCTGGCTCACCTGGTGGAGTTTTGCGACGTCCGCCACATGACCGAGTCGTCCACTCGTGACGATGTCGTCACGCCGAAGCGCCGCCTCGAAGCCGTCGGCCGAAGCCGTATCGAGCGTGCCGCGATGAGCGGCCCAGGCCTGCTCCCGGATTGCACGAATGCTCGCGGCCTCCTGATCAGAGACGAGACCTGAGATCCCACTGAGCGCGTCCAGCTCGGCCGTCAGGCGGACCTGCTCCGTCGTCAGGCGCTCGACCTCGCCGGCATGCTGTTCGATCCGCTTCTGAGCCTCAGCGATCGCCAGCGTCCAGCGCTGAATCTCAGCCACAGGGGGAGCAGGCAGATCGACGAGTTCATCGACGTCACCGCTCCAGGGTTGCAGCGCGCGCAGGCGATCCGCCAACGTCGCGCGGGCGGCATCACGAGCCCGTTCGGCCAGCCGGCGACGCGCTGCATGGTCGTCCGCCCGCGCGGCCGCAACGGTCGCCGCGAGCGACATCCATGTCTCTCGCCCCTGCCCCGTCTGCGGATCGCCGCCGGCCTTACCCAGCCTGGCCTGCGCCTCGTCCAATCGGCGACGAGCCTCGGACAACTCGTCGGCAGCCGATTTCAGCGCGGCCTCGATGCCGGAGCGCGTCTCGATCAGCGTGCGAAGAGCACCGACGACGGAGGCTCCCAGCACGAGGCGCTTGGGATCTATCTCTCCGGTCCGCTCGATGCGGCCCAGGATCGTGGCAATCGCGAGTTCGGCCTCGCGCAGTTGCAGGCGGCGCTCAGGGATGTCCTTCTCGGCCGTGACATGGCGAGCACGCAGATCGGCAAGCCGCTCGACCTTGTCGGCCAGCCGCAGCGCCGTCTCGTCCACCACAATCGCATCGAGTTGCCCCGACAGCTCCGCAATCTCCTCGGTGAGACCTTGCGCGCGAATGCCGAGCTCGATCTCGTCCTTCTGCAACTGCGGCAGCTCCTCTGCCCAGCCGCTCGGAGCGTCGGGGAGGTTGGCCAACGGCGCGATGCGCTGGCGGAGACCGCGCAGATCTGCCAGCCGGGGCAAAGCGTTCAGATGGCGCTGGATTTCGTCCATGCGCGCCTGGATCCTCCCGCGGCTGCCGATCGCTTCTTCGTACTGAATGGCAGCCCGATCGCGGGCTTCGATGAGCTGGGCATAGTCCGACGCTAGCGTGTCGACCCGCTCCCGCTCAGCCTTGAGCTCTACGAGACGGGCCTTGAGGTCCGAGAGCTTGCCGCTGCGGGCGCGGTATTTGTAGAAGCCCTCGGCCTCGGCCTTGAGATCGACGAGACCTTTGCTGAGATCGGCCAGGCCAGCGCTGGCGGAAAACAGGAGCTGGCCGAGATCGCCCTTGCTCGACAGGATGCTTTCGCCACCTGCCTCCAGCGTCGCGTCGTCGAGCGAGAACATGGTGCGATAGGATTCGCGATCGATGCCGCCGAGTTCTCCCAGGAGGACGCCCTCAGTAATCGGCTGGTCGCGCGCATCGAGCAGGCTGTTCTGTGGCCGCTTGATCCGAACGAGCTGCTGGGGACCGCCCGCGAGCTCCAGTGTCCCGCCGACGCGCATCGTCGGATAGGGGTGGATGAAGTTGAAGCGGCTGCGCGTCTCGATCCCGAAGAGAAGATCGAGAAATCCGGCCAGAGCCGTCGATTTGCCGGCCTCGTTAGGTCCGTAGACGATGTGCAGGTCGGGCTGACCTTCCACCCGCTCGCCAAACTCGATGCGGTGATCGGTGAACTTGCCATAGCGTGTGAGATCAAGGCACTTCAGGCGCATCAGGAAACGCCGCCTTCCGCACCTGCGTGAAGCCTGGCGAGCACGTCCTCGGATCCGTCCCTCGCCAACGCTGCGATCGTGGACTTGAACGCCTCTTCGTCCGAGCCGAGCAGGCCGCGGCATTCCTGCGGAAGCTGCGTCCTGAGCTCCTCGGCGATGCCCGCGATCTCAGCCTGGTAGGCGTCGGAGCCGATGACCTCCTCATCGATCAGGCGGCGCAGTTCGGTGAGCGGATCGGCTGATGCGCCGACGATCGCACCGGGCGCCCGGCAATCGACCTCGAGCTTCTCGACCCAGCAGCTCCCGATGACGGATGCCCGATCATCCGCTTCCGTCTTGAGGAGATCGAGATCGCGCCGGATGCGCCAGGCCAGGGGCGTTGTCCCCGTCACCCGCAGGCGGGCGACAAGATGTTCCGAGGCGACGTGGCCGCGCGCCTGCTCCAGCGCTCGCGCCAGTGCAGTGACGAGATCGCGCCAATCGTCGATTCCCGTCGCGTCGACGGTAACCCTCTCGAACTGCGCGATGCTGGTGACCCGTTCCTCGATCCATATCGAGCGATCGTCGCCGATCGTGACCAGGGTCACGGATTTGGCGCCGGCCTCGTTGATGTCTCGGCCTTGCGGCATACCGGGCATCACAATGGCGCAGCCGCTCTCGACGACCCAGCGCTTGTGGACATGGCCGAGCGCCCAGTACCGAAAGCCGGTGCCCTGCAGATCAGCGAGACTGCAGGGGGAATAGAGATCATGTCCGGGCGCGCCGGCGAGACTGGTATGCATCAGGCCGATATTAACGGCTCCTTCAACCGGGGGCCTGTACTTGCCGAGAAGGCTTTCGGGGGCATGGGGTTGCGCGAAGCTGAGACCGTGGATCGCGACAGGAAACTGGCTGGCTTCCCGCTCGATCGCAATCACCTCGGCGCGACCGCCGAACAGCTTCACGGAATCCGGCAAGATCAGTTCCCTGCTGATCCGCGACAGCGCATCATGGTTGCCGCGGATGACGAAAACCCGGATGCCGGCCTCGTGCAGCCGGCGGAGCTGTTCGGCCAGGAACCGCGCCGTCTTCATCGAGGTCTGGTCGCCATCATAGAGATCGCCGGCCAGCAGCAGCGCGTCGACCTGCTCGTCGAGGCATAAATCGATGATGCGGACGAAGGCCCGCCGAGTCGCGTTTCCGATTAGATCCGCTAAGGCGGGGTCACGCAGCGCTAGAGAGCGAAGCGGCGAATCCAAGTGAATGTCGGCTGCGTGGACGAACTGATAGGCCATTTTGCTCCGTCCCGACCTTCACGCCCCCAATACGATAACCGGAGTTTACGTGCAGATCGATAGGCTCGATTTTGAGTCGTCGTTTTGCGATCATATACCTTAGAATGCACGCCAAAATTGAGAATTCGCAATTGGAGAGGACAACGACTTAAGGGGAGACGATCGCCAACGTCTTCGGTTAAGCGAAAACGTTCTCGTTCTCGAAGCGTGATGTACCTCGGCGATTTGCAATCCTCTGACTTCGTCGGGGCAGACGCGATCCCCTGCTCGACAATCCCGAAACGGGTGGAACTGAATGCCTACACTGCCATAGCTCTCTGATTGCCTTTTCACTTCATGCTGTTTGCGGTCCACGCTGTGGGCCGATGATTCTGCCGGGCCTGCTTCGAACTTTTTTTCGATCGGCGTGGTTCCGGTTCTGGGCTTCTTCCGGAATTAAGAGGCGTAGAGGCGGGCCAAACGTGGACGCCGGAACACCACTGTTGCGCACGCGAGGCGGTAAATGGCGAGACCACTGAACAAGAAGATGGACGAAGGCGGCTTCTACACCCGCCGGCCCGAGATCGAGGCCTGCATCGACGAGGCGCTGGCCCAGAGTCCCGAGAGGGTCTTGCAGCGGGCGGCGATCCGCAACGTCCGCGACCCCGACTACATGCCGATGGAATGCCTCCTCCACCTGATGCGAGAGGCCCGGCTGAAAAAGGACAGGTCGACGGAAGGCAAGCTCTACGTCCATTTTATGTCCCGCTGCGAGGCGCGGCTGAAGCGGGCAATCCCCGATGGCAGCCGGACAGACGCCGGCAGCCTTCGCGACGAGGTGATGTTCAAATTCAACGTGATGTTCGCGCGCGTGGGCAGCAACGAGGACAGCACCGCGCTCGACTATTACGAAGTGAATTTCAATCAGGCGTTCCAGTTTCTCTGGTGGAAGCAGGTCCGCAGGGACAATGCGCGCAAGAAGGTCTTCGTCGATATCGGTCAGGAAAAGGACGAGGACGGCCGCCCACTCGACCACGAGAACATACTTGCAAAGCTGTCGGAGGCTGCACGCAGCCCCGCGCAGCAGGGTCATTACGTCTACCTGACGCAGGTCGGCAAATTCCTCGCCACCTTATCCCCGGAGGAGCGGGAGACCGTCAGACTGGTACTGATCGAAGGCTACACGATCGAATCGGATGACCCGGACGAAGTAACCGCCGCTAGGATTCTTGGCGTGGGCCGCCGAGCCATCAACAAGCGGCTCGCCAAGGTGGCGGCCAAACTGAAAACATTCCGGCAGGAGAGCTGACCATGATGACCAATAGTACGAAGGACGAGGGTGATGTGCTTTATGCGCTCGCCCTCGCCATGCCGACCCCCGATCCAAAGACGCTCGACGCGTTCGTTCGCAGACATCCGCAGCACGCCGCAGCCTTGACCGAATTTGCTGTGCAGCTTGCGCTGACCACGAGCTCTCTTGGCGACGAAGAAGGCGACGAGGCCGCCGATGGAGCGGTCAGCCCGGCAGTCTCGCGTGCCATCAGCCACTTCCAGAACGTTTCGTTCGAGTTGGAGAAGAAGGGATTGGCTGAAGCGCCAATCGCATTCGCCAATCCCTTCACATCTCTCAGCACCGACGGGTTTCGTGCGTATGCGGCGAAGCTTGGCGCCAACTCGATATTCGTCATGAAACTTCGTGACGGCAGGATTGAGCCCGAAAGCTTGAATGCGCATCCCGGCTTTTGCAGGGTCGCCGCCGCCGGCCTCGACGTCCCGGTCGAAGCGCTGATGGCGCATGTTCGCTCCGGACCGACCGTGAACGCACAGCAGCTCCATAAATCCGACAGCAAACCGGTCGCACAAAAACGCGAGACGTTCGAGGAAGCAGTCCGAAGCTCGGGCCTGACACCCGAACAGCAACGGCATCTTTTGGATATGTGAGACGCCTGTGGATTCCTTCGAAACCATTCGGGTCGTTGCCGCACAGCTGCACGACCAATTCGTGGCCGCCGGCGCCGATGCGCTGAAGCCGCTGACGCTCGTCGATGCCGCGATCCGGCATTACGGCATAGAGTTGGCGTTCCTTGAGCCGGGCAATACGGCGCTCAATGGCGGCCGCGCGGTTTTCGACCAGCAGAGCCGCACGATCTGCGCGGAAGACAAAGGCTCGGACGCGGATCGCGCGCTTCTTGTTGGGCATGAAATTGGCCACGTCGCTGTCCATACGATGTCGAGCTGTTGCAGCGCGAGCGACATCGACCCGTCTCGCTCGACCGAGTTAGCCCCCGTCGGACTGCAAAAGGTCGAGGATTATGGCGCCCGCGAACGGCGCGAACTAGAAGCAAACGTTTTCGCCCGCGAGTTCCTGTTTCCGCGCCACCTTGCGCGACACATGCATGTCGAACAGGGCATGTCGGCAGCCGACATCACCGCTGCGACTGGCCTGCCGGTTCCGCTCGTGCGCCAGCAAATCCTGGACGAACTGCTCCTGCCGAAGATCGAGCTAACCGAGAGCAAACCGAAGCCGACCTTCTCGGAAGATCCAGCCCAAGAGAACGCCGCGCGCCATCGTGGTACGCCCTATCTTTTGCGAGCGGGTCCCGGCACCGGCAAGACTCGCACTCTTGTTCGACGGGTCGAGACGCTGATTGCGGACCATGTCGATCCGCCATCCATGCTCGTGTTGACCTTCTCGAACAGGACGGCCGGCGAATTGTCCGAGCGTCTCTCCAAAGCCATCGGGGAGAATGCAGCCCAAATGTGGGTCGGCACCTTCCACGGCTTCGGCCTCGATCTGGTAAGGCGGTTTCACGAAAAGCTCGCGCTGCCATCGGACCCGACGCTGTTCGACCGCAGCGACGCAATCTCGGTGCTGGAGCAAATCCTGCCCACTCTGCCGCTCAGGCACTATCGCAATCTCTGGCACCCGGTCGTCGTGTTGCGCGAGATTTTGCAAGCGATCTCGCGCGCCAAGGACGAAGTCGTGACACCCGCAGAATATCGGCGTCTGGCGGAAGCCATGGCGAAGAGCGCCGACCCGTTGGACGAGAAGGCAACCGATCTCGCCGCCAAATGCGTTGAGATCGCATCGGTCTACGAACTTTACGAAGACGCGAAACGCAGCCGAGGCGCAGTGGATTTCGGCGATCTCATCATGCTGCCGGCCTTGCTCATCGAGCAGGACGAGGCCGTGCGCAACGCGGTGCGTCTCCGCCACCGCCATCTGCTCGTCGACGAATACCAGGACGTCAACCGCGCCAGCGTCCGGCTAGTGAAGGCCGTCGCTGGCGCAGGCGAGAAGCTCTGGGCGGTTGGTGACGCTCGCCAGTCCATCTACCGCTTTCGGGGGGCGTCCTCCGCCAACATGGCTTCGTTCGGAACGGACTTCCCCGGCGCGAAGCTTGGTCAGCTGGGCTTGAGCTACCGATCGACTCAAAAAGTGCTGGACGCATTCGGTGGGTTCTCCGCAGGAATGCCATTGCCGCCGGAGCTCGCGAACCTGCCCCTGAAAGCCGAGCGCGGCATCGGGGAGGCGGAGCCAGAACTGCGCACGCTCGACGATCCTGCCGATGAGGCCGCCGGCATCGCCGCGAGCGTTCGAGAACTGGAGGCGAGCGGCATCGTCCTTCGCGACCAAGCCATCCTCTGCCGCACAAACGACAGGCTGAATGAGATCGCGCAGGCGCTGGAAGATCTGGGCATTCCCGTTCTCCATCTGGGCAGCCTGTTCGAGCGCGAGGAGGTGCGGGATCTGCTCAGCGTCCTGAGCCTCGCGGCCGATCGGTTCGGGGCGGGCCTCGTCCGCATCTCGAGCATAGAACGATATGCGATCCCGGCGCAGGATGTGAAACGGCTGCTCGACCACCTGCGCGCCAACAAGAAGCCGGCCATCCTCCATCTCGATGAACTCCCATCCATCGCAGGCCTTTCGCCAGCCGGCGTCCAAGGCGTCACGAAACTCGCTGGCGACCTCACTGGCATGAAAGCTTCAGCGTCGCCCTGGGACATGGCGACGACCTTCCTCCTCGACCGCACCGATCTCGTCCGCAAGATGGCGTCCGGCACGGGCATCGGCGACCGCATGCGGTCGATCGCGGTATGGCAGTTCCTCAATTTCTTGCGCGACCAAAGCGCCGTGGCGACAGGCTCGCCGGTGCAGACATTGCTCGATCGCGTCCGCAATCTGGTTCTGCTCGCGGAAGAGCGGGATCTGCGCCAGGTGCCTGACGCGGCATTGCAGATGAATGCCGTGCGGCTCATGACCGTGCATGGCAGCAAAGGCTTGGAATTCGAAGCGGTTCACATTCCAGGCTTCGTGAAGACCGGCATTCCCGCCAGCTATCGCGGCCTGTCATGTCCCGTGCCGGAGGGCATGATCGAAGGTGCAATCGGCACCGTGCCGGAAGAGGCCGAGCGCGCCCACAAGCAGGAGCAAGAATGCTTGTTCTTCGTCGCGATGTCGCGCGCGCGAACTTATCTGCGCCTCTACAGCTATCAGCGGCAGGCGAACGGCACAGCACGTAACCCTTCAGACTATCTGGCGCGGATCGCAGGCAGCCTGCGGTCGGTCGCGTCTCCAGCCAGGATCCATCTGCCGCCGCGTCCGCCACGCCGCATCGAGATCACCATCGCGGATGAGTGGGAGCGGACGCACAGGCATGTATCGGCATATGAGAGCTGCCCGTTGCGCTTCTTCTATACCCACGTCCTCGGCATCGGCACCGCTCGGCGGACGACGCCATTCGAGCGCACGCACGCCTGCATCTACGAATTCATCGACTGGCTTGCCGAAGCGCGGGTCAGCGCATCACCGGACCTGAAAGCCGCTCAGGAGGCGTTCGATGCGATCTGGAAGACCAGCGCCCCGCACGACAGCCCCTATGTCGCCGACTATCGCACGCTGGCCGACACCATCATCGAGGGCCTGATCAGGGCCGGAGCCGGCCGACGGTTTCGTGAGGCTTCTCCGCTCGCCATCAACTACCGCAATGGAAAGGTGATCGTCACACCGGACGAGATCGCCGAGCGGCACGACGGCGTCATCGTCGTGCGCAAGGTGCGCACCGGCAAGCGGGGCAAGACCGAATTCGGTAAGCTCGAATACTCGCTCTACCAACGCGCCGCTGCGCAGAATTTCGGGCCCCGCGCCGTGGTCGAGGCTGTGCATCCGAGTGACAGCGGCGTCGAAGACGTGCCAGCGCCCAAAGCAAAGAAGGCTGGCGACAACGACACGGCGGTCGAGAGAATCCTCGCAGGGATCGCAGCGGGTCTGTTTCCGCCCGATCCCAACGCTTTCAGCTGCCCCCGCTGCCCGCACTTCTTCATCTGCGCATCGGCTCCGCGAGGTCCGCTCGCCATCGCGTAGAATCTTTTTTCCCAGCCCGGTTCCGGTTTCGCCCGTGACCCGGAATTAGCCCGGCAGAAGCGACAGGAACGGCAATCGGGCCCGCCCTCTCGCCACCGAAAGGGTTGGGACATGAAGATCATCGACATCTACTATCAGGGCGAGGGCGTCGGCGCGCTCGAGCATCTGGAAATCGACGCCGAGGCCACGTTCGCTGCGTTGCAGGCGGTAATTGCCGGGAAACATGCCATCGCGGGTGAGATCGTCCTGTTCCTCGAGGATGAGGACGAGCCGATCGATAGCAATGCCAAGCTTCGTGACAAGGCTGGCCGCGCCGGGATCAAGGCGCATGTGCATCGTTGCCGCACGATCGAGGTCATCGTCCATTTCAAGGACAAGACCGTGCGCCACGCGTTCGCGCCGGGTGCGACGGTCGCCCGCGTCAAGCACTGGGTGACGGTCCGCAAGTTCGGCATGACCGAAGAAGAGGCGAGCCACCACCATCTGCAGATCGCCGGCACGACCGATCAGCCCGATCCGGGCACACATATCGGCACGCTCGCATCCTGCCCGAAGTGCAAGGTCGAGTTCGACCTCGTCACCACGCCGAAGGTCAACGGTTGGGGTGTCGCATGAGCATCCCGGCACCGGCAGGGCCCGACGAACGGGCCCTGCGCGCCGACCTCGCCCGACCGGCGTTTCGGCTCGCACAATCGGAAGGCCGCTTCCGGTTGATCTCGATCACCTGGCCGATCGTGTTGCTCGGCATCTCGGCCATCGACGGTCAGGAATACGTCCTGAGGTTCGATTGCAGCGGCTATCCCGCGATCGCACCGACGGCACGCCCCTGGGACGCGGAGCGCAACGCGCCGCTGCCTTTCGACCGATGGCCGCGCGGCAAAGGCGGTCGTGTCAGCGCGGTGTTTCGGCCCGACTGGAAGGAGGGCACCGCGCTGTATCTCCCATGCGACCGAGTCAGCCGGGAGGGACACGACAACTGGCGCACCGAAACACCCACGATGATCTGGCGTCCCGAGCGCGGCATCACACAGTATCTGGAGATTGTGCATGAACTTCTCAATTGCGGCGATTATCAACCGACTGCTCGCGCCGCAGCGTGAGCTGTCATGCTCCTGGTTTCTGTGGCGGCGATTGACCGCGCGACTGCGCGAGCGTGGGCGCGGCGAAAGCCGTGAAAGCGGCGCCTTCCTGCTCGGTTATGCCGACGCGAATGGCGCCGCGCGGATCAGCGATTTCGTCCTGTATGACGATCTCGATCCACACAGTCTCGACACCGGAATCGTCCGCTTCGACGGCAAGTATTTCGGGCGGCTGTGGGCGATGTGCCGGGAGCGCGGTCTGACCGTCGTCGCCGATGTGCATGTCCATCCCGGCGATTCCGGGCAGAGCAACTCCGATCGCGCCTATCCCATGGTCTCGCAGGCCGGGCATATCGCGCTGATCCTTCCGCGCTTCGCGCGCAAGCCGATCCAGCACGACGACATCGGCATCTACCGTTACCTCGGCGCCGGCGCATGGCAAACCGTACCGCGTGCTCAACGTCGCCAATTCTTCAACATTGGATTTTGAGGATTGCGATGAACACTTTTACCCCAGCCGACGAGATGCATCGGCTCGCCAAGCGAGCCATGGACAATGGCACGGTCGCAAGCCGGCAAGAGGCCGAGGCCTTGCTGCGCGGCTACCGGATCGCCTTGTCCATCGGACCGGTCGAAGCGATCGATCGTTATCACCAGGCCGCGCTGCTGACCGCAGTGGAACTCGGCCGGCGCGTCTTTCTCGGCGGCGTAACCGTCGAGGGCGACCTCGATGTGCCGCTGACCATTCCGGTGTCTCCCGGCCCGACCCTCCGGCACGCCGTCGTGGCCGCAGGCGGCACGCCATGGGCAGCGGCCGCGGGCATCCCGTTCATCGCGATCGGCGGTCCGGCCAAGCCAAAGTCAGACGGCTTCTCGATCAGGGCCGTATTCGATGGCTGGCGTGGTGGCATCGTGCCCGGTCATGTTGAAGGTCCCGATCGCGGCGAGATCGGACCGATGGCATTGGCGCCGATGCTCGCCGCCGCATTGGCGATCAATGAAGCGTTCCTCCACCTTTCGGGCGACAGTCCCTTCGCCGGAAAGCGAACTGCCGGACTCAATCTCTGGAATCTGTCGCGGTCGATCGACTGGATGTCGTGCGACGAGCGCGCGCCGGAGCTCTCCTACCTTCCATCCCGCCTCTGGCTCATCGGTCTTGGGCATCTCGGCCAGGCCTATCTCTGGGGGCTCGGTCTTTTGCCCTACGCGGCCGACGCGAAAGTCGAGCTGCTCCTTCAGGATGTGGACGTGATCACGCCTTCGACCGAGAGCACTTCGATCCTCTCCGACAGCACGAAGCTTGGCAAAAAGAAGACACGCGTTGCAGCTGCATGGGCGGAACGGCGAGGATTCGCCACCACCATCACCGAGCGGCTCTTCGACGAGAATTGCCGCCGTCACCGCGATGAACCGTCGATCGCGTTATGTGGCCTCGACAATGCCATGGGCCGCCGCGCGCTCGACGCGGTCGGCTTCGACTTCGTGGTCGAAGCCGGGCTGGGTCGCGGGCATCACGATTTCCGCAGCCTGCTCATCCACACCCTGCCTGGAGAAATGTCGGCGACCACGCTGTGGAAAGACGAAGGTGAAGGCAGCCAATCAGCGATCGATGCCGCGGCCTATCGCAAGATGCTCGACGAGGGCTCCCTCGACCGTTGCGGCGTGACTATGCTGGCGGGCAAAGCGGTTGGCGCACCGTTCGTCGGCGCGGTTGCGTCCACACTCGTGCTCGGTGAGGTGTTGCGTCTCCTGCACGGCGGCGCTCTGCACCGGCTGGTCGACATGAATCTGGTCGACCTCGCATATGCCCGCGCCGTTCCGCAGCTTCGCGACTTTTCCGGGTTCAATCCCGGTTTCACCGCAGCGCAAGCTTGATCGCGTTCATCAAGAGCCGCAGGTGAAAGGCCGCTCAGACCTTCCCTGAGGCATATGCAGGCTGTCACATAATTCCCCAGGCGCGATAGCGCTTTCGTCCCGTCAGCTCGCGCGGCAGGCTGGCGCCGAGCTCTTTCAGCATGGCCTCGACCGCTTGCGGCGTGACCTGCAGGCGCGCGGCCGCGAGCTGCACGGTGACGAGCGGCGACGCGACGAACAGGTCGACCAGTTCGCTGAGCTTGGAATTCCCCCGCCTCTCCTCGCACCTCCGCAACATCACGATTCGCGCCAAGGTCAATCGATCAAGATCCCCCTGACCAAACGCGGCCGCCTTGGCGATGGCGCCGAGCAGCCCCGCGATCCGGAGGCTAAGCGCCTGGTGCGGGCTCCAGCGAAACTTCCCGCGCCTCAACCCCAGCCCAAGCATGGGCAAATGCCCTGCCGCTACCCCGCGCTGCCGCAGCACGGTCGCGGCCAGCGCGAACCCGAGCTCGCCCGAGCGTTCCGACGGCTCGAGCCAGAGCCAGGCATCGAGCGCGAGCGCCGCCGCGAGCGCCGCCGGCAGCTCCCTGCCATCTTCCAGAATTTGGAGCCAGCGTGCGAGCCGCCCGGCCGCGTCATAACCGGGATCGCGCAGGGTCAGATTCTTGCGGCCTTCGTCGGAGGTCAGATCGTTCCAGGCGTCGAGCTTTTTGCGCGTGCGCACCAACAGCGCGTCGATCTCAGCAAAGGCCGGATTCCCGTGATCATCCTCCTCGTCCAGATCTAGGTCATCCTCATCGGCCTGGTCGTCATCGTCGTCTTCACGATCAGTCCGGTCCCATGGCGCCGCGAGCTGTTTTGCGGCCCCTGACGAGGTCGTCGCCCGGTCCGGCCGGTCTGGTTCCGGTGCCTCCTCGATCCCGAGCCGCAGTCGCAGGGCGCTCTCACTCAAAACCTCGGCCGGTTCACGCCGTGACAGGCGCCGGCGCTCTTCCAGGATGGTCGCGGCGCGGGCGACGTCGCGTGTCGGGCTGCGCACATCCATGCCGGCGTCGTGCAGGCAAAGATCCTCGAGCGGGCACAGGCCGCCAGTGAGCCCGATCAGGGCCTGGGCTTCAAAGGCGTGGCCGCGCTGGCGCGCGCCTTCGGCCAGGACGGGCTCGGCCCGGAGCAAACGCTCGTCGAAGCGGACGAGCGTGATCGCCGTGCTCTCGGAAGCGGCTGCGCAGTCCGAAACCAGAGCTTGGCGCTCAGCGCGTGGGAAGTCATATCGGGTTGAATTCACGCCTATAAATCTATCATAGCCAATCTAAAATGCTATTCGCTTGTTTCACATCGACACCCAAAGATCCACACCTATCATTCCCGATAAGAATGTATTATCGATAATGAGCCATCACATAGCAAATCCTTGCTGGCTGAGCCGCCATCGTGCTAGGTTTGACACGTGGCCACGCGATCGAAGGCGTCCAGGATGTCCGAACCACAGCTTTCCATTCGCAGCGCCAAAGCCAGGACGCTCGCACGCTCCCTGTCGCGACGCACGGGACTGTCGATGAACCGCCTCGTCGAGCAGGCGCTCGAGCGCTACGATCGCGAATTGCGCGCAGGCGCTCCCGCCGCCGCCATCGACATCGTCTGG
Source organism: Allobosea sp. FBZP-16 (assembly GCF_002831785.1). Classification (NCBI taxonomy): domain Bacteria; kingdom Pseudomonadati; phylum Pseudomonadota; class Alphaproteobacteria; order Hyphomicrobiales; family Alloboseaceae; genus Allobosea; species Allobosea sp. FBZP-16. The sequence continues at coordinate 82,938 of NZ_LNCQ01000026.1, forward strand.
GATCTGGCAGCAGCGGGACGGATAGGTGTGGCTGCTGGCGCGAGTTCCGCCCACGACGATCTCTACGACGACCACGGCCTGCCGCGGTGATCGCGCTCGATACCTCCGTCATTCTGGCCATCGCCCTCGACGAACCCGAGGCCGAGGCCTTCAAGGCCCTGTTACGCCATCAGCCTTTGCTGATCGGCTGGCCGACCCTGTTCGAGACGCGCGTGGTCTTAGGCGCGAAGGGGTTCGCGAATGCAGCCGAGATCGTCGCTCGCCTCGCCGAGGCCCCTAACGTCACCGCCCTGCCCTTCGAGGCCAAGCATTATCAAGGGGCCGAGATCGCCTATCATCGCTACGGCAAGGGGCGTCACCCCGCCGGGCTCAACATGGGCGATTGCTTTTCCTATGCGGTGGCGATCACGGCAAAAGCGCCGCTCCTGTTCAAGGGCAATGACTTCGGGCGAACCGACCTTATCTGCCATCCCGGCTCCATCGTTCTCGAACGCCGTAGATGACGGATTCGCACGCCGATCGGACGGAATTCGCCATGACCGACATCGTCACTCTCGGCGGCTCCGAGAACCGCCGCGCCCTTCAGCTCGACGCCCTTGCCGGTATTCTGCCGATGGAGCGCCGCGACAAGCTCGCCACCATCCTGACCGACGACGATGTTGAGACGCTTCGCCACCTGGCCAAGGAAGGCATGGGCGAGAACTCGCTGCGCGCGCTTGCCTCCGATCTGGCCTACCTCGAGGCCTGGTCGATCGCAGCGACGGGCTCGCCCCTGCACTGGCCGGCGCCAGAAGCGCTTGCGTTAAAGTTCGTCGCCCATCACCTCTGGGATCCGGCGCGTCGCGCCGAGGATTCTTCGCATGGCATGCCGGCCGACGTGGATGAAGCGCTCCGCGCCGGTGACCATCTACGTTCTGACGGCCCCCATGCGAGCTCCACCGTCAAACGGCGCTTGGCTCACTGGGCAACGCTGCACCGCTGGAAGGGCCTTGAGAGCCCGCTCGGCACGCCGACGATCCGCACCAGCGTGCGCCTGGCGGTCAGGGCCAGCGCAAAACCGCGACGGCGCAAGAGCAAGCGCGCCGTGACGCGCGACATTCTGGACCGCCTGATCGCGACCTGCCAGAGCGACCGTCTCGCCGACACCCGCGATCTCGCCATCCTGCTCGTCGCTTTCGCCTCGGGCGGGCGCCGGCGCAGCGAGGTGGCGCGCCTGCGGCTTGAGCAGCTGAGCGAGGAAGGCGATGTGCCGCTCGATCCCGATGAACCAGTCTCGCCACGCCTGCCCTGCGTGGCGATCGCGCTCGGCCGAACCAAGACGACACAGGCCGACGAAGATGCTCGCGTGCTGTTGATCGGTGCGCCGGTCGTGGCCCTGCGCGAGTGGATCGAGCGGGCGAATATCAAGAAGGGGGCGGTGTTTCGGGCGATCGACCGCTGGGAGGCGATCGACGATCGGGCGCTGACGCCACAAGCCGTCAATCTTATCCTCAAGCGCCGCTGCGCGATGGCAGGCCTCAATCCGGTCGAGTTTTCCGCTCATGGCTTGCGCTCGGGCTACCTGACTGAAGCCGCCCGCAATGGGGTCGCCCTGCCCGCCGCCATGCGACAGTCCCAACACCGGTCGGTTCAGCAGGCATCGCGGTACTATAACGACGCCGATCAGGCGCTCGGGAAGGCTGCAAGGCTGGCGATCTGAGCTTCCTCATGGGCGGCCCTACAGCCTGCATGCTTCCGGACAATCCACGAGAGTCGCGGCCATGCCATGAGCGACGACAAGCGGCAACGATTCAGTGCGCAACTTGAACAGGCGATCGACGCGGCCAAGGCGGCGTTGGCCCCTTGTTCGACGGCGGCGCCTATGACTTGTCGGAGGTCTCGTTCAAGCTCGGAATGCTACGCATCGTCATAATCGACCGGGGTCCGATCGCCGACCAGGTCGAGGGGCGCCGAGCTGTCGCCGTGTTGCGCCTGAAACAGCGGTTCTCGCACCCGATTCGGTAAACTCTATCGGCAGTGCCGCGGATCAAGTCCGTGCGCCAAGGCACGACGCGGCGCGCACAAGCCGCCGGGCGATTGCAGCTGCCAGGTACATTCAAGGGCCCGAGGCAATCGAAGACGCGACTGCGCATCGGGACGCTCAAGCGCGGCCATGAATCACCCTCCCCGGCAGACGCCATCGCGACCTCGCCTGTCGCTACGCGGCCGGCCTGGCAGATTGCGCCATCGAACCAGCGGCACGCGTCTCGCTCGCAGGGCGCATTGACCGCTCCGCTGAAACTTGACCCGGCGGCTGCGAACAGCGGGCACATTGTTGCCGGACAGAAGGTAACATCCGTCATCCCGGTTCCGAGTTTTCTACCCTCTCCGGGCTGCATGTCCTACTCACCTCGGCAAAAACGATCGTTGACACCGAGCAATCCCGGTCGATCCGCAGCGACGAACCCTGACCCAGCAGCCAGCGCTCAACCTCCGCAGCACGCGCCGGTCCAATGCCCTTCTCCTGCTCGAGCTCAGCGCGGCTATAGGCCGCCGCGATCCGCGCCAGATTGACTGCCCTGTCACGAAACGACCGGCCGCCAAGTGCTGCGTGACGCCCAGAGAGAAGCACGGTGAGGATTGCGCGAGACAGCTTTGCCATGCTGGTCATCACAAGCCCTCGCAAGGTCTCTTGCAAGGCCGTGATCTCCTTCAGCCGAACATCCAGACGTAGGCGTGGCCATGCCGCATCACCCTCAGGCCCGCTTCTTCTCGCGCCGTCGGCTGCCGATCAGCGCCATCAGCATCGGACCGAGCGAGAATTCGGCCGCGTGCGCTTTTCGCGTTAGCTCGCGTAGATAACCGCCGGCGCTTGAAATCGCCTCGCCGCGCTGCAGGATTGCCGCCGCGACGATCGAGGCCTGAACCTCGCCCATAACGCCGATCGCTTCCTCCCAGGCGCTTGGACTGATCCCCAGCATGGGCCGGATGACAGCGACGGTCGCCAGAAAGTCGCGCCAGTTCGCGATCCCGCCCTTCGAATAGTCGATCAGGTCGGGACAGGCATCCAAAACCATCCCAAGTGGGAACGTCCCTTCCGGCATCCGCTTCGGTACCGGCACGATCTCCAAACCAGCCCCCCTGCTTTCTGGAAAGCGAGGTTCAAGATCAACAGGGGATTCTGGATTTGAATTCTGTATGTGACGCTCAATCTGAGACTCATTGCCGCTCAAATTTTTAGTTTTAACATGAGTTTCCAGCAGGTTGAGTATCTCGTCGGCAAGCAGGGAGAGTTCGTCGGCGATCGGCTCCAGCGCCGGGCGCGTTGGACTGCGCGGAATCCGCGCCATGATGCCTCGGTAAAGGCCGTGGATCTCAGCCCAGTCGGCCGGTCCGTGTCCTGCTTGCTGTGTCGCGACGCCCTCCTGGAGGCCCGTCGTGATCATCTTGACGATGTCGCGCCTGCAGATCGTGATCCGTTCTTTAACCAGCCGCAGCGCGCGAGCTTCAGCCTCAACCTCGGCCGCCAAGGCTTCGAATTCCTCGGCTCGCACGACGAGCGGCGCCAGGTCGAAACCGAAGGCGAACTCGATCTCCCCTGCCCTGCCCTTGCGGGCGTAGCGCTTGCCGTTGGGGCTGTCGCGCCGGACGATCAGGCCGGTATCCACCAAGGCGGCCAGATGGCGCCTGAGTGTCGCCATCGGCATACCGTGAGCGCGTAGGCCGAGCTGGTGGTTCGACGGGAAAACCACGAGGCATTCGCCGGTCAGGACGGTTTCCGGGTGGAAGGATAGCAGCGCATCCAGGACGGCCAAGGCGCGCTCAGGCACGCCGAGCGCGTTCTTGGCCGTGCAGATCGCGCGGAAGATATTCCACTTGTGGACCGCTTTCTCGGGCGGCCGCGTTTTCGCGCTCGCCTGGCTTGCCACATGGGCAAGCGTCAGCGATCGCCGCCCAAAAGGCGTCGTTGAGAGTCGTGGTTCCATGATCCTTGCCTCGTTTAGGGCAAAGGAAAACTGCTCACCGAAACGGCGCTGAATCTCGCAAGAGACTCTTGACGGTGATTCGTGGAAGTGCGATTCTGTGTTTGCTTAGGACACAGAGAAGGGCTTCCGGAACGTCGTTTCGGGGGCCTTTTTCTTTTGCGGGCTAATCTCCGTTTGTGGTTGCACCCGCCCGACGCCTGAAATCATCGTACAGACGATCCAGATTATCGGACAAATAACGGCCGAACGCCTTGGCATCCGGTCCTTTGGCCTTGATGGCCAAAGTGAATTTCCGTCCCTCCGCCAGCATCTCCGCCGCGACGGCCCCGTCGCGCGGTGCCCAACTTTGCCTGTCGGGTTCGCTACGGCTGCGGCTCTGTTTCGCCTTCAGACGACGTTCGACCGCAGCGAAGCGCTCATCGGTGGGCAGTTCAGCAAAGCCTTCGCCTTCGATCACGGCGATAGCCGCATCATAATGCGATGGGCGTTCGAGCAGCAGCTTCAGCTCATACCAGCGATCGCGGCCGATGCCCTTCGCGGGTCCGATTGCCCGCAGCACCTTCTCTGGAAGGCCCGCAACGGCGAGCATCTTCGAAAGGGTCGACCGGTCCAGGGCAAGAGCGGTCATGACGATGGCGTTGTCATCGTCATAACGCAGCTTCGCCAATTCGGAGGCATACAACGCCTTCTCGATGAAGGAGAGATTCGCGCGGGCCGAATTCTCCTGCCCCTGGGCTACGACATGTTCCCGGTCCTTCATCTCCTTGATGACGGCCCGGACCTTGCGGCCCAGCAGCTTGGCTACTTTCAGGCGACGGTGGCCGAAGACCACCATGTAACGCTCGCTCGAGGCCGGGTGAGGGCGCACCAGAATCGGGCTGTCCTGTCCGCGGGCGCGGATAGCTTCCAGTATCTCGTTAAAGTCCTGCTCGTTCTCCTCGAGACGATCTTTGATGAAGGAGGGATCGACGCTATCGGGATCGAGTTCGACTATGGGCTCGCCTTCCATGAGCCGGTCGGCGCGTGCCGTGATTTCGTTGAGAGAATTCAGGAAGGATTTCGACGCACCCTTGACCGCATAGTCGAGCGCGGGCTGCTCCTCGGAAGGAATATCCTTGGCCAACAAATTTGCGAAAGGATTTTTACGAGCCACTCCGCAGCCTCCTCATCGGGCGCATGCCGTTGAAATACAAGCCGTTTTCAGCCGTTTTTACGGCGGTCAACATTACAGCCGCCCCCATGCCTGATGAATGAGCCCTTGCACTTCGAAATTGACCGCATCCATGCACTCGATCGCGCGGTCATATGTCTCACGCGTGAAGTTCGCGCGCTCCACCTCATAGAGCGTCTGCTTCGTCAAACCGGCATCCGAGATCGCGGTCGACTTCACCATCTGGGCCTTCAGCATTTCCGCCGCCAGCATGCTCTGCATGAGGCCGAGCATTTCAACCTGCGGCACGTCCGTCGGCTCGAAGCGGGTGATGAGATAGCGCAGCCAGTCCATGCGAACCTCGGCGCCGGCGTCCTTGATGGTCTTGGCTATATTGCCGAGCATCAGCAGGAATTGGCTCATGGACATCAGATCCAGCATCTGCGGATGAACTGTGATGAGCACAGATGTCGCGGCAATCAGCGCCGTCAGCGTCAGGTAGCCGAGTTGAGGCGGGCAATCGACGACGACGACATCATAGGAGGAATCGACCTCCTTAAGCGCATTGCCGAAGCGCGTGAAGAAGCGCTTGCCCTCCGCAGAATTCTGCATCGCCAAGGGGGTGTCGTATTCGTATTCCTGAAGCTCAAGGTTTGCAGGAATAACATCCAGTGACGGAAAATTCGTCGGCAGGATAACGTCCCGAATGGACCTGCGCTGATCGTCGTAGCGGATCGCGTCATAAAGCGACGGGTTCTTGTCGAGCTCCGGCTGAAATCCATACAACGCCGACAATGAAGCCTGCGGATCGAGGTCGACGGCGAGGACCCTATGCCCAGTCAGGGCGAGGTGCTGCGCCAGATGCGCCGCCGTAGTGGTCTTGCCTGAGCCACCCTTGAAGTTGACGACAGCGATGACCTGCAATTTCTCACCCGGCTTACGGTGAGGGACGTATTTTTTGACCTCAGACCGGCCGTTCTTGTCGAGATAATGCCGCAGCTCGAGCATTTGTTCAGCGGTATAGAAGCGGCGCCCCCCAGCCCCAGTCGAAGGCTCGGGCCCCTTGCCTTCGAGGTGCAAGCGCTTGAGATTGTTGGGACTCACGCCGAGATAGTGGGCGACCTCCGCCATGGGGAACCGCCTTAGCGTCTTCTGGGCGTTGGGCGGAAATTTCTCCAGGCGAAGTTGATTAAGCTTGCGCGAGATCTCTGCGCCCTGCTGGAGAATTTTATCGTCAAACTCGAACGGAGCGAGAGCGTTCATATTTCGGATGCCAGACCAAATAGCGCCAATTCGGCATCTTTTGCCGATTTGGCGCCAGTATGTCCGATTCTCTCGCTCGCACAACAAAAATGAGGTTAACAGAATCTTAACGCACCAGCCTGCGCGGCAGCGCGAACGCAAACTAGCTTTTGAGTTCCTTTAACAAAATCAGCATACTAGAAGCATCCTGATCCGCCTTCGTGCTCCAGTAGCCCGCTATGAAAAGCCGTTGATCACCATGCCGCAGACGTGAGCGTTTCCGAAGAACATCTCCGACTCAGTCTGATAGCCACCAGATCCGCAGCCCAGCGGCATGGCGCGTCTCATGATATCGTCCTTCCGCGAAGAGCAATCGCGACGGCTTGCGGCAGCGTATCAGCGCCGAGGCTTGCCCGCGCATTATCGAGATGAAACTTCACCGCTCGCGGCGTGATGCCCAAGATCATTGCGGTGGCTTCCATTGATTTGCCGCGAGAAGCCCACACGAGACATTCCCGCTCGCGCTGGGTCAGTGGAACAGCCTCATTGCGTGACGAGCCCAGCGCCAGTTTCGCATCCGCGTGAGCGTGAAACGTCAGTCCAATGAGCTGGACGATGTCGTTTGCTTCCGTGACCATTTTCCCATGAGCTGAACTGACCTCGTCGACCGCGAATGTGAATGCGGCGAACCGATTGAAGCCGCCGGCGATCGCAACCGAAACGCCATGACGGATGCCAAACTCGTCGGCGTCGTCAAAGAGGCGTTTTTGGGCGCGCAGCGGAAACTGACGTGCAGCTTCGCGGGTCCACTGCATCGTGGAGCGCTTGCCTTTGGCAAAGGCCACGACGGGATCGACGTCCTGGTAGCTTTCGGCAAAATAATGCTCGCTCCATCGCTTGGGATAAGACGAGATCAAAACGGGATCGGCGTCACCAAAGCCGAGATAGGCGAAGTACCGGAAGCCCATGCTCTCGGCGACGCGTCGGCCGACGCGCCGAAACTCCGTTTCCCCAACCGATGAATGCAGGCCATCGACCAGTTCTTGATACGCCATCTCTACCGATTTCATCCCACCCCCGTTGATCCGCAGCGCCTTGCTTCACGCGCCTGATGACCCTTTTCCACTCGATGGAAACGGCCTTTGCCTCAAGGATGCGGCGAGAACACGGCCACAACTTTAGAGGGAATCCAGAAACACCCTGTCACATCCGACAGGTTCGCCGATTGGCTGCCTCTGTTTGATTGGCCTCCATATCAACGCGATTCGAAAGGCTGGCTATGCAGGTCGTCGAACTGAGCCGCGCCGGATATGGCGCCAATCTCTCGCTGCTGATGGGCATGCATCGCCTACGGCGAAAGGTGTTCAAGGACCGGCTCGACTGGTCAGTTTCGAGCACAGGCGATCTGGAGATGGATCGCTACGACACGGTGGATGCGACGTACCTCGTCGTGGCCGACTGCGGGGTGGTGCTGGGTTGCGTGCGGATGTTGCCGACGACGGGCCCCAACATGCTGGCAAACACGTTCCCGGAGCTATTGGACGGCGGAGCTGCGCCTTGCTCTAACCTCATCGCGGAAAGCTCGCGCTTTTGCGTCGATACCGAATTGACCGACGCGACGACGGATGGCGGGCTGCGGCAAGCGACGTTCATGCTTTTTGCCGCGATGCTGGAATGGGGCGACGCGCGAGGCTTGTCGTCGATCGCGACGGTCACCGATCTCCGCATGGAGCGCATCTTGCGAAGGGCAGGGTGGACCCTGCAGCGTCTGGGCGCGCCACAGCAGATCGGAGCGACAGTTGCTCTTGCCGGCTTGCTGCCGATCGAGGAACACGCGCTCGATGCGATCCGACGCAATGGCGGCCTGACCGGGCCGGTCCTTCCGATCAACATGCCACTCCCGCTTGCGGCGTGACCGATCTCGGGAGGGTTCGCATGCTCCGGATGATGGTTCTCGCTGGCGGAGTCGCCTGCATGTCGATCAGCATCGCGCGCGCCGATGATTGGGGCTGCACGGTCCTGCTGTGCCTGGCCAATCCTGGAGGGCCGACACAGTACGCCGCTTGCGTCCCGCCTGTGACGCGGCTCTGGCAGCATCTGAAGCGGGGAGGGGCCTTTCCAACCTGCTCAGCCGCCGGATCGAGTACATCCCCCGTCGGATACGATCCTTACGAGCCCTGCCAGGACGGGTACGTCCTGCGTGAGCTTGGGCGCGATGGTTCAGCTCAGCCGGCTTGCGTCTCGAGCAAGCCAGTTCGCGAATGCGATCGCACGGACGACACCTGTCAGCCGCACGAGATCCAGGCGGTCCGCCATCGCGCCCAACCCAATTTCATCGACGTCACCGGACCAGATGGCATCAGCACACGGTTGAGGTTCTGATGGAGGCCCCCGACATCACGACTTTGATTGCGCGTTGCGCGCCGTCAGATCTGACAAGGCCCGTTGCCGCGATCATGCGCCGGGCGAGCGCGTCCGAACTCTTGCTCGTCACCATCGCTGGAAAACGGCCGATCAGGGTCCTGGCCGATTCCAAACCTGAGGCAATTGCGCTGGCTAGTGAAGCCGTCGTGGCTGGCCAAACTGTCCGGATTGGGATGGCACAGCTTGATACTGAGGATCTGAAATCGGCTGGCCTCACGATCGCCACAGCCTTCGATCGGTGCGCACACATCGCCGGCGTCGGGCGCGTGTTTCAGGTGCGCAGAGCGCGATTGATGGATCAGGGCGTCCCAGAGACCATTGCGGGTGACCAAGCGGTGTCATCATTCAAATCCGCAAGGGCTGACCGCCCGTCTCGGGCGGAGGTCAAGCCTGACATCATTGCTAATCCGGCTAATCAACCTGCTCCTCCGCAGGAGGAAATCGCATCGGCCAAGGATCCACCGTCCTGGAGCGTCTATGGCGCCCGGCGTGGCTCCTCGCTCCTGATCTACAGCCGCTAATCCATTCCAACTTTCCCCACCGAGCGCGCGCTGTTGCGCGCCGTTGAAACACGCCTGTCCCGGAGATCTTCATGCCCGTGCCCCTTCGCACATTCGCCGCGCCCGCCAGCATGGCCGCCGTCTTCGTTTTCATCGCCACCGAACCGGCGTTGGCACAGACCGCCAATATCGAAGGCGTGCTGCAAAACATCGTCACGATGCTGACCGGCAATGTCGCGCGCCTACTGGCGACGCTCGCCGTGATCATCGTCGGCATCGCCTGGATGTTCGGCTATCTCGATCTGCGCAAGGCAGCCTATGTCGTGCTCGGCGTCGCCATCGTCTTCGGCGCATCGGAAATCGTCTCGACCCTGACCGGCGGCAGCTGAGGCGCGGCCGCGATGACGAGCGAACCCGAACGCCTGACCGAGGACACACTGTTCCTTGCCTGCACGCGGCCTGCGATGATCGCCGGCGTGACCATGGAAGCGATGGCCATCAATGTGATGGCGTCCTGCATCCTGTTCCTGATGGCGGGTTCAATCGTCTACGGGCTAGTCGCGCTGCCGATCCACCTGATTTGCCGCGCGATCTGCCGACATGATCCAAACCAGTTCCGGCTGCTCGTTGCCTGGCTGGAGACGCGGGGCCGCGCGCGCAACGGCTCGTTTTGGGGTGGATCGTCGCCAACGCCTTTGCGCCTGGTGCGCCGCTTCAAGGCGCGCGAGGTGGCTCATGGCTGACGCGGCTCGCCTCATGGCTCGCGAGATCGAGCCCGACGTTCATCTGCCCTATGTCCGGCATGTGACGGAGACGGTCATCAGCCTGGCGACACGCGCGCTGATGACGACGATCCGTCTCGACGGGATCGCCTTCGAGACCGCCGATATCGGCGACCTGAACGATCTCCACGCTAAACTCAATCTCACCCTGCGCAATCTCGCCGACGATCGCCTGGCGCTCTGGACGCATCTGATACGGCGGCAGGATACCGGCTATCCAGAGGGCGCGTTCGCCTCGGGCTTCGCGCGCGATCTCGACGTCGGCTATCGCGAGGCGCTTCAGGGCACAAGGCTGTTCCGCAACGAGCTTTACCTCACCATCGTCGCCCATCCCGGGCGGGATCGCGCGGAGGCTGCCGCAGGCTTCGTTTCACGGCTCGGCCAGGTGCGACGCGGGGGAGGGGAGGTCGATGCCGCCGCCTTGAAGCGACTGAACGATGCCGCGCGCGACATCTCGGCTGCGCTGGGTCGCTACGGCCCGGCACAACTTGCCCTCGTCGAGCATGACGGCATCCTGTTCTCGGAGCCGATGCGCCTCCTCCATATGCTGGCGTCGAGCGAGGATCTGCCGACGGCGTTGCCACAGGGTCGAATCGGAGCGGCGATCTACACCAACCGAATCATCTTCGGTCGCGAGGCGATCGAAGTCCGGGCGGCCGGCGGCTCGAGATTTTCGGGAATGTTCGGTCTGAAGGAGTACCCGGCCTCGACCAGGCCCGGCATGTTGAATGGGCTGCTCTCGGCCCCGTTCGCGTTCGTGCTGTCCCAAAGCTTCGCCTTCCTGTCGAAGGCCGACGCCAAGACGGTGCTGACACGCAAGCAAAACCAGCTCGTCTCGACCCAGGATGTCGCCGCATCCCAAATCGACGATCTGGACGATGCTCTCGACGATCTCGAATCCAACCGCTTCGTCATGGGCGATCATCACCTCTCGCTGCTGGTGCGCGCCGACAATCCAAAGGCGCTGTTGGAAACGATGGCTCAGGCGCGCCGTATGCTTGCCGAGGCCGGCGCCGTCGTCGCACGCGAGGATCTCGGGCTCGAGGCCGCCTACTGGGCGCAGATGCCGGGCCTTTTCAAGCACCGCGCCCGCTCGGGTGCGATCACCTCGCGGAATCTCGCGGCCCTGTCGCCGTTTCATAGCTATCCGGCGGGCAAGCCTACAGGCAATCATTGGGGACCGTCCGTCGCGATGCTGAAGACGGCGTCGGGCTCACCCTATCATTTTTCCTTTCACGCAGGCGATCTCGGCAACACCTTCATCTGCGGGCCATCGGGCTCCGGCAAGACGGTGCTGCAGAACTTCCTGCTGGCGCAGGCGGAGAAGTTCGGCTGCCAGCGCGTCATGTTCGACAAGGATCGCGGCGCCGAAATCTTCGTCCGCGCCTCGGGCGGCACCTACCTCACGCTAAAGAACGGCGTGCCCACCGGCTGCGCGCCGATGAAGGCGCTCGAGCTGACGCCGGGGAATCTCGCCTTCTTGGGCGACCTCGTGCGCAAGCTCGTCACGATTGAGGGCAGGGCGCTGTCCGTCGTTGATGAGGAGCGGATCGATTCCGCTCTCGAAGCGATGCGGGCACTGCCGCGCCAGGAGCGCTCGCTGTCGGCGCTGCGCGCCTTTCTGGGCCAGCAGGATCGCGAAGGCGTCGGCGCCAGGCTCGAACGCTGGTGCAATGGCGGTCCGCTCGGCTGGGTCCTCGACTGCGAAGAGGACGCGATCGCGCTTGATGCTGGGTTCATCGGCTTCGACATGACCGATGTGCTCGACCACGCGACCGTGCGCACGCCGCTGATGATGATCCTATTCCATCGCGTCGAGCAGCTCATTGACGGCCGCCGCATCATCATCGACATCGACGAATTCTGGAAGGCACTGGGCGATGACGCCTTCCGAGCCCTCGCCAACGACAAGCTCAAAACCATCCGTAAGCAGAACGGCGTCATGGTCTTTGGGACGCAATCACCGCGCGACGCGCTGGCGTCTCCGATTGCCCACACCATCGTCGAGCAATGCCCGACGCAGATCTTCATGCCGAACCCGCGCGGCACGCGCTCGGACTATGTCGATGGATTCCATCTCACAGAGACTGAGTTCCGTTTGATCAAGGAAGAGCTGTCAGCCGAGAGCCGGCGCTTCCTGATCAAGCAGAACGGCCAATCCGTCGTCGCCGAACTCGACCTCGGCGGGCTCGATGACGCGCTCGCCGTGCTTTCGGGTCGAACCGAGACGGTCGAGCTGCTCGACCACATCCGCGCGGAGGTTGGCGACGATCCCGCAGCATTCCTGCCCCGCTTCCACGTCAAGAGAAGGATATTCCCGTGAGAGCTTGCCGATTTGTTGTTGCCGCCCTGGTCGGCCTGTCCGTGGACGCACACGCACAGCAAGGCGTGCCGGTGTTCGATGCCGGCGCGATCGCAAGGCATGTCGAGCAAATCGGCAAGCTGACCGAGCAAATCAAGACGATGCAGGCGCAGCTCACCCAGGCCAAGCAGCTCTACGAGTCTTTCAACAAGCTGACCGACGTCAACGACATCGCCTCGCTGCTGAGCAGCTCGGAGTTCCGCAAGTACCTGCCGAAGGAGTTCGGCGAGATCGAAAAGCTGGTTTCCGGGACCGGAACCGGATCGCTGACCGGCGTCATCGATCGCTATCTCGATCAGAATCGCGCCTACCAGGGCGGGGACGCCAATTCATTCTATCGCAATGAGCTCGACCGCATCGCGCGCCAGACCGGTGCGAAGCATTCGATCGGCCAGAGCGTCTACGACACCGCGTCAAAGCGCATCGATGAGCTGGAGGAGCTGCGTCAGAAGATCACCACAGCCAAAGACGCCAAGGACGTCCTCGATCTGTCGGCCCGAATCCAGGCCGAGCAGGCCATCCTCCAGAACGAGGTCCTACGCATGCAGGGCCTCGCCATGGTGCAGCAGGCGCGCGGCGACATGGATGGCCAGCGGCAGAAAGAGCGCGAACGGCAACTTGTCGATGAGATGAAGGCGGCGCTGCAATGAAGGCCCTCCCGGCGGTTTCGTTGGCCGTTTTACTTCTGCTCGGTGGATGCGGCGAGCAGTCCGATGAGACTTCGATCAGTAGCGACAGAAGTCCTGAGCAGTTGGTCAGTCGCGCCACGGCTCCGACAGTCGTCTGGTTTCTCGAAAACTCAGATGCGCTGGAAAAAACGTGGAAGCTCTGTCGGTCCAGTCCAGGCGATCACGGCTCCAAACCTGCGTGCGTCAACGCGGGCCACGCACACGAACGCGTGCTGATGCTCGGCCGTGACCGTGCACTCAGTTCCTTGAAGCAGTGATCAGACATGGCCATCACGATTTTCGACGACTTCCTGAAAGAGTTCGAGCAGCCGATCACGACCTTCGTATCGACGTCGGTCTCGAATCTCGCATCCTTCGTCGATGGTCCGTTGCGGGTGGCCGTGATGCTCTATGTCGTGCTGTACGGCTTTGCCGTCATGCGCGGCGCCATCGCCGAACCGATCCAGGAGTTCGCGTGGCGAGCCATGAGGCTCGTGCTGATCGTGCTGCTCGCATCGAACGCAAGCTCGTTCCAGCAGTACGTGACCAATCTCTTCTTCACGTCTTTGCCACGAGAGATCGGGAATGCTTTGGCGGGATCCGCGCTCGACACATCCTCGGGCCAACCGTTCGACCGCCTCCTTACCAAAGGCATCGAAGTGTCTCAGAAAATCTATGAGCAGGCTGGGCTGACTACGATTGCGCCAGCACTGATTGCGGCCATCCTCGCGGTTTTCACCGCCGTATCGGGCTTCCTGCAGTTCGCCATCCTGCTCTATGCCAAAATCGGCTTGGCAGTCGTTATCGCGCTCGGGCCGATCTTTATCGCGCTCGCCTTGTTCGAGGCCACGCGACCGTTCACAGAAGCCTGGACTCGTCAGGTCGCGAACTTCCTGATCCTGCATGTGCTCGTCGTTGCACTGGTCGGGCTGATGCTGACGTCGGTGCAGGGCTTCGTCGAGAAGTATGGGGCCAGCACGACGACCGGCGGCGGGCTGATGGTTGGAGCGGTCGCGATCAGCGCGGTACTCGGCCTCGCCGCCTACATCGCACTGCAGCTTCCCGCCATCGCCGGTGGCCTGGCAGGCGGCGGCGCTTCGCTCGCGGCCCGTGTCGTCACCAGCGCCATCACCGCGAACGCAGCTTCGGCCGCCGTCGGTGCGTACGCTGGCACCCGGGCCGCCGCCAGCCGCACCGCGGCAAGGATTCGCGAGCAACGACAGGGCGGCGAGATCAGACGCGTCTGAAGCCAACCATCCACACCAGGAACAACCGCATCCGCGCAAGGATGCCGAGAAGGATTTGCTTCGATGAACTGTCGCGTGATTTTGAGCGTGATGCTGGCTCTGGCGGCAACGGGCTGCGCCGGCTGGAACAAGGGCGCGCCGTCCTGTGACGGCTCGGCCAAGCGCCCGCTCAACAAGTCGCTGTGGGACTGGGAGACAAACCCACCCGTCGCACCGCAGCCTGATGCACCGCCGGTCAAACGGCTTGGCCAAGCGAAGCCGACCGCCTCCGCCAACGGCGGCAAACAGCCAAGCGCGACCTGGTCGTCCTTCAATATCGCGCGATCGTTCCTGCCATGCGGGGAGGCGTCCCGCCATGGTTAGGCCCGACGATCTGAAGGACTATTTCGACAATGCGCGCCGCTGGGAGCAGGATTTGCTGCTGACGGCGCAGCGCTCGAAGCGGCTGGCCTGGTTCGTCGCGACCGCAGCCTGCGTTCTCGCGACGGCCGCCGTCGGCGCGGTCGCGGCGCTCGCTCCCCTCAAGACTGTCGAGCCCTTCGTCATCCGCGTCGACAACGCGACAGGCATCGTCGAGACGGTCTCGGCGCTCGGGACATCGCCGCGCAGCTACGACGAGGCGGTGACCAAGTATTTCCTCGGTCGCTACGTCCGCTCGCGCGAAGGCTACAGCCAGGCCGAGGCCGCCAGCAATTTCCAGACGGTGGCGCTCCTGTCCTCGCAGGCCGAGCAGGCGCGCTTTGCCGCCGTCTATCGCGGCTCGAACCCGGAAAGTCCGCAGGTGCTGCATGGGCGCTTCGGCGTCGCAGAAGTCCGCATCAAGGCGATCTCGCTCCTGGCCGACAACCTCGCCTCCGTCCGCTTCCTCAAGGAAAGCCGTAAGGGTGAGGAGATCAAGGTGACCCATTGGATCGCGACGCTGACCTTCGCCTATGTCAACGCGCCGGTCTCCTCGACCGATCGCCTGATCAACCCGCTCGGCTTCCTCGTCTCGGAGTACCGCGCCGATCCGGAGGTCGCGCCATGAACCGCTGCTCGAGCGCGGTCGCAGGCGGCTTGGTGCTGGCGCTTGGCCTCGGCGTGCCATCGCTGGCCCTGCAGCTCCCGACGGCCGGCGCGCGCGACGAGCGCGTGCGCTTCGTCGCCTATGACCCAGCCAATGTCGTCAAGGTCAACGGAGTTATCCGGGCCTCGACCCAAGTGATCTTCGCCGAGGATGAGGAAATCGCCCATGTCGCGATCGGCGACTCGATCGCCTGGGAGGTCGCGCCGGCCGGCTCGATCCTGTTCCTCAAACCCCGCGAAAAGCACCCGCCGACCAATCTGCAGGTCGTCACCACGCGTCGCGACGGACGCAAGCGCTCCTACCAGTTCGAGCTTTCGATCGCGGAAGCCTCGCTGAGGGAAAGTTATTTCGTCGTGAAGTACTCTTACCCAGCGGATGAAGCCGATCGCCGTCGCGCCGAGAACGAAGCCCGCGGCCAGCAGCGCGAAGGCGCGGTCATCGACCAGACGTTCGATCTCCACCAGCAATATGGCGCGCGCAACTGGCGCTTCTCGGCTCAAGGTCCGGCCGATCTCGAACCCGATGGCGTCTTCGACGACGGAAAAGTCACGAGCTTCCGCTTCGCGGGCAATCGCGAGGTGCCGGCAATCTACATGGTCGGCTCGGACGGCGCGGAAAGCCTCGTGCCGAAGGATGTGCGCGGGGAGGTCGTCGTGGTGCATGCCACCGCGCGCGAATTCCGGCTGCGTCGCGGCAGCGAGGTGCTGTGCATCTTCAACGAGGCGTTTGACGCCGTCGGCGTGAACCCGGGCACCGGCACGACGAGCCCCAGCGTTGCCCGCACGCAAAAGCAGCCAGCGCCCGCGCGGCGACGCTGAGGAGCATGTCATGACTGATCAAACAGCATCATCCGGCGTCGAGGGCGAACGCGGCATCACGCCGGTCTCCGGACCAGTCGAGGGCTCGGGCCGAGCGCTTGCCAAACGCGGCATTGGCGCTGCCGCGCTGATCGCGTTTTCGGTCCTGGTGATCTGGAGCACTTGGAAATCGGAAAAACCCGTCGAGCAGGGCGGCGCCAAGCCCATCATCCGCCAGACGACGACCTTCGAGCCGGCACGCGAACCGCCGGCGCCGGCTCCTGTCCAGGAGGCGGCCCTGCCGGTCCTGCCGCCTCAACTCGCACCTGCCGCTGCTCCGCAGACAGACAAGCTGATGGAGAGCGCTCGGCGTGCGCCAGTACTCGCCTTCAATCGGCCAAGTCGCGGATCGTCCAGCGACGGGGCAGGGCAGGGGGCCGCTCTCCCGGGTTCGGCTCTTCTCGCAAGCTCTGCCGAGCCGCGCAACGAGTTGGCCGACAAGCTGAAAGCGACCACCATTGAGGGCGTGCGCGCCGCGCGCCTGCCAAACCGCAATCTCCTGGTGACGCAAGGGACTGCGATCCCTTGCGTGCTCGAGACTGCGATGTCGTCGGATGTGCCGGGCTTCGTCTCGTGTGTCGTGCTGCGCGATGTCCTGTCGGATTCAGGCCATGTCGTGCTGATGGAGAAAGGCACGCAGATCGTTGGGGAATATCGCGGCCAGGTCCGAAAAGGCTCCAAGCGCATGTTCGTGCTCTGGACGCGGGCAAAAACCCCGACCGGCGTCATCGTCGCGCTGGCCTCGCCCGCCACCGATGCACTCGGCCGTGCCGGCTTCGATGGCGAGATCGATACGCATTTCTGGGAGAGGTTCGGTGCGGCTCTGCTACTCTCGATCGTCAGCGATGCTGCAGCGATCGGTCGCCAGCAGCTCGACGACGCCGATATCGAAATCCGCAACACCTCCGGAGCAGCCAACACGGCCGCTGGCATTGCCGTCGAGCGCTCGATCGATATCCCGCCGACGCTGAACAAGAACCAAGGCGAACGCGTCAACATCTTCGTCGCCCGCGATCTCGATTTTTCCTCTGTCTACGATCTCAAGCGGATCGAAAGCCGCGCGCGGATTTTGGATCGTACGGTACCTGGCATCGATGCCGGTGTGGCGTCTGGCTCGCGAGTCACGAAGCCATGACGGCATTCTCGACATTGCCGATTGATGCGCAGCCCGTCGTGACGCTTGCGCCGGCGGCGCCGACCACGCCAAGCGCTTCCGAGCGCCGCGCCAATCGGATTGTGCTGGAGCGCTATCTCGCGCCGCTCGCGAGGTTCCTGTCCCAATCCGAGCTGACGGAGATCGTCGTCAACCGCCCAGGCGAGGTGTTTACGGAAGGGCCGGACGGTTGGCAGCGCCATGAGTCAGCCGATCTCAGTCACGCCCATCTCATGCATCTGGCGACCGCTGCTGCCGGCTACACCCGACAGGATATCGCCTCCGACCATCCGATCGTCTCGACGACGCTACCGGGCGAGGAGCGCTGCCAGATCGTCGTGCCACCAGCGGTACCGGCAGGAACCGTCAGCCTGACCATCCGAAAGCCCTCGACCGTCATGATGACGCTTGAGGATTTTCAGGAGCGCGAGCTGTTCTCCGACATTCGCGTCACCAGCGACGATCTCTCTGACGATGAGAACGAGCTGGTTCGCCTGCGAGATGCTGGGCAGTGGCGTGAATTCCTGGCGCTGGCCGTGCGAAGCCGCCGCAATATCATCATCTCCGGCGCGACCGGCTCCGGGAAAACCACGCTGTCGAAGGGTCTGATCGCTCAGATCCCGTCGAGCGAGCGCCTCGTCACTATCGAGGACACGGCCGAGCTCGTGGTGCCGCAGCCCAATCATGTCCGTCTGCTCTATGCGAAGGACGGACAGGGGCTCGCCAAGGTTGGACCTCGGGAGCTTCTCGAATCCTGCCTGCGGATGCGGCCCGACCGCATCCTGCTGCAGGAGCTGCGCGACGGCACCGCCTTCTTCTACCTGCGCAATGTGAATTCAGGGCACCCGGGCTCGATCACCACAGTCCATGCCGATTCCGCGCGCCTCGCCTTCGAGCAGTTGACGCTCCTGGTGAAGGAGAGCGCGGAGGGCCGGGATCTCGCGCGCGACGACATACGCAACCTTCTGCGCCAGACCGTCGACATCGTCATCCAGATGAAACGCGAACACGGCCGCTTCCGCATCACGGAGATCGACTATGACCCCGTTCGAAAGCGCCTCGCCAGCGCGTAGGGTGGTGCTCCGGATCGCGCTCGCGCTTACCGGCATCGCCATATTCCTGTTCGTCGGCTCAAATGTCCTGCTGCTCGGCCTTCGCAGCCACGACGGCGGCTTCCACTGGAACGAGCTTGCGATCGCCTGGCCCCACTATGGCACGAATGAGCGCCTCGACCGCTGGATCACCTTTGGCACACTCGCCGGCACGATCGCGGCCTTTGGACTGATGGGTTTGATCCTGCGAACGAAACCGCGACCGCTGCATGGCGAGGCGCGGTTCGCCACCGAGCGCGACATCCGCAAGGCAGGCCTGAGGTCGAAGCAGGGTATCCTCCTCGGCCGGAAAGACGGCAAGTTCCTGTGTTTCGGCGGGCCTGAGCACGTCATGGTCTATGCCCCGACACGTTCGGGCAAGGGCGTCGGCTACGTCATCCCGAACCTACTGAACTGGCCGGACTCCGTCGTTGCACTCGACGTCAAGAAGGAGAACTTTGACCGCACGGCAGGGTTTCGGGAGGCGAGCGGCCAGGCGGTCTTCCTGTTCGATCCGCTCGACGAACAGGGCCGTACCGCCCGCTACAACCCGCTCGCCTATGTCCGCCGCGATCCGGTCGATCTCTATGATGATCTCCAACGCATCGCAGTCATGCTCTTCCCGGCCGAAAACCGGGCAGACCCGTTCTGGTTCGAGACCGCACGATCGGCGTTCGTTGCGATCGGCGGCTATGTCGCCGAGACGCCAGGCTTGCCGCTCACCATCGGCGAGATCCTGCGGCAGCTTTCCGCCTCGAGTGATCTGAAGTTGCATTTCCTGGCCACGATGAAGGAGCGCGCCAAGAGCACGGCGCCCCTCTCGTCGCATTGCATCGGGGCGCTGAACGACTTTCTATCGGCTTCCGAGAACACCATGAACTCGGTCAGGAAAACGACGACGGCGCGGCTCGGCCTCTGGCTCAATCCGCGCATTGATGCCGCCACATCGGCTAATGATTTTGACCTGCGCGAGCTGCGCTCCCGACCTATGTCGATCTATCTCGGCGTCACGCCCGACAATCTCGACCGGATGGCGCCGCTGCTCAACCTGTTCTTCCAGCAGGTCATCGACCTGAACAGCCGCGAGCTGCCCGAGCAAAACCCAAAGCTCAATCGCCGTGTCCTGCTGCTACTCGACGAGTTTCCGGCGCTCGGCCATGTCGGCGTGCTCGCCAAATCCGTCGCCTTCGTCGCGGGCTACGGCATTCGCCTTCTAACGATCATCCAGAGTCCGGCGCAACTCCGGGCGATCTACGGCCCCGATCTCGCCAAGACCATCATGACCAACCATGCCATCGAGGTCGTGTTCGCCCCGAAAGAGCAGGACGTCGCCAACGAACTATCCGAGCGGATCGGCTACGACACGGTCCAGGCAAAAAGCCGCTCGCGACCGTGGGGCCTATCGTCGGGAAAGCGCAGCGAGTCCGTCTCGGATCAGCGTCGCGCGCTGATGCTGCCGCAGGAACTCAAGCTGATCCCGTCATCCAAGGCATTCATCTTGGCAGCCAGCGTGCCGCCGATCATCTGCGACAAGATCATCTACTACGAGGACGCCGCCTTCACCGCGCGACTGAAAGCGCCACCGGTGATCGCGCCCAACCGCGGACCCTCGAACATGCTGCTTGCAAGCGAGATCATCGAGCTGAAATCCGCCGTCGCCGAGTTGCAGGCGACGTTCCGGACCCGGCCGATGACGGATGAAGAAATCGCCGACCCGTCGCTGATCCCTGACGATGCGACGTTCGACTTCGGCAACGTGCCCGTCGATCTCGAAGGGCTTTCGGAGGATGAATTGAAGGACTGGTGCTCGCAGGTGATCGATGCCGCCATCATCCCCGCGAAGGGGACGGGTCAGCCGGTGAAGGAGATGCGTCGTGGCCGATGACAAGAGCGATCCAGGCGAGTTTTCGATCGGGCGAGGTCGGGACAAAGGTGCAAACGCTAACAGTTTCGAAAAGAATGGAGCATCTCGTCCGCCGCCAGGCCAAGGAGCTACTACTCAAGCCGAGTTTGACCTGGGTGGCACCAACCAGCGCCGCTCCGACAGCGGTATGCCGCAACGGCTACGGCGCAAATACTACGTCGCCGAAGCGGGTGCCGGCGACGAGGCGAGGGTCTACGCCGATCCGAGAGGCGAATACCTTGCGTTTAAAGTCTCAGCCGAACGATTGGCGACGCGGCTCGTGGACGCTGGCGTCATCCGCGACATGGTGTCGATCGCACAGCATAGAGGCTGGGCGGAAGTGCAGGTTCGCGGGTCGGTCGAGTTCCGACGGACGGCCTGGCTCGAAGCTTCAGTGCGCGGATTGGCGGTTCGTGGTTATGAGCCCGATCCCATTGATCGGGCCGCCCTGTCGTTCCGGACGAAGTCAGATGTCGATCCAGCGCGGAGCCGATCACAATCCCAACAACGCGGACCTGAAGCGTCCGAAACAGTCTTTGTGGCGGGCGTTTCAGCCAAGAGACCCATCGACGTGACGGTTATGCCGCCTGAGCGCGGCGTAGAGCCGACCCATCCGAGGCACGCGGCCGAGGGATACTTCGGGAGCAGCGGAGATCAGCGTGCATGGTTGAAGGCCGGACGTAATCGAGCCGACCCTCCAATTGACAGATCCGCAATCACAATCGACGTGCTGCCATTTCGAGCGGCGACATCCGATCGACCCTCGCGCACTGCTGGCGAGCGGCGTGCCGATGTATTCCGGTCGGCCCATCGTCAGCAGAACGGAGGTGATGACGTCGTCAAAGCTGCGCGATCGCAAATGACGGCGATCGAACAGGCTCTTGCCAAAGCGGTTCTCGATCCGGCTTTACGACACGCGGTTTTGGCGCATGCAAAGGCTCGTATCGCTGAACAACTTGAGCGGGGCGGGGAGTTCAAGCATGCCGAAGTGAGAACGCGCACGAAACCGGAGAGGCCGTCGAAGGTGTCGAGCGTCAGTTCACCGCGCAAAAATCGGCCGGACACTCCGGAGGCCCATTGGGATCGATGATACCGTCTCGCTGTCGCTTGCAAGTCAGCATGCGCGGTGGTTGCTGTTTATACGGCTGTCGATTATCGGCGCCTTAGAGCTCCTTATAGATGTAGCAGTGCCCGCTGAGTCCCGCGACAACAGCGCACATCGCAACGTGGTACGATTTCTCTATTTTCAGGAATGTCTGAAAATTGAGAAACGCCATGAACCTGCCACCGCTCTGCGAAGCCTTCGTCCTGCATTTCGGCGAGATGGGAAGCCGCTGGGGCGTCAACCGCACGGTTGGGCAGATCTACGCCGTGCTGTTCATCGCCGAGACGGCGCTCTGCGCCGATGATCTGGTCGACCGGCTCGGCATATCACGCTCCAACGTCTCGATGGGGCTAAAGGAACTGCAGAGCTGGAACCTGGTGCGGCAACGGCCCGTGCCAGGCGACCGGCGAGACTTCTTCACGACGCCAGACGACATCTACTCGATCGTGCGCACGCTCGTGAACGAGCGCAAGAAGCGCGAGATCGACCCGACGCTCTCGATGCTGCGCGAACTGCTGATGCAGACTCCCGCCAACGCGCAGGAGCAGCACGCCCAGTCGCGCCTCAAGGACATGCATGAGCTGATCGAGCTTCTGACGGCCTGGTATGCCGACATCGAGAAGCTCGAGACCGACCGGCTGATCCAGTTGCTCAGTCTCGGCTCGAAGGTCGCCAAGATCCTCGAGGTCAAGGACCGGATCTTCGCCTTGCCCGGCGGCAAGGGCCGCCAGCCCCTCTCCAGCACACCCAACCGAGGCTGATTTCGATGGACCCGATCGTCCTGGCGCGCATCCAGTTCGGCGCCAACATTTCTTTCCATATCCTGTTCCCGACCATCACCATCGCGCTCGGCTGGGTGCTGCTGTTCTTCAAGCTCGCCTTCAACCGCAGCGGCGACGAGAAGTGGATGAACGCCTACCGCTTCTTCGTGAAGGTCTTCGCCCTGACCTTCGCGCTGGGCGTCGTCTCCGGCATCACGATGAGCTTCCAGTTCGGCACCAACTGGCCGGGCTTCATGAACACGGTTGGCGCCGTCGCCGGTCCGCTCCTGGCCTATGAGGTGCTGACCGCCTTCTTCCTGGAGGCGACCTTCCTCGGTATCATGCTGTTTGGCTTCCGCAAGGTGCCCAACTGGGTTCACACGCTAGCGACTTTTCTCGTCGCCTTTGGCACGACCATGTCGGCCTTCTGGATCATCGTGCTGAACTCGTGGATGCACACGCCGGCCGGCTACGATCTGCGCGACGGCGTCGTCCACGCCACCGACTGGGCGGCGATCATCTTCAACCCGTCCATGCCCTACCGGCTGGGGCACATGCTGCTGGCCTCGGGCCTGACTTGCGCCTTCCTGCTGGCCGGCCTCTCGGCCTGGCGCTGGCTGCGCCAGGACCGCGGGCCCGACGTTATGGCGGTCCTACGCACCGGCGTGGTGCTCGGCGCGCTGCTGATCCCGGTGCAGATCCTGGTCGGCGACCTGCACGGCCTCAACACGCTGGAACACCAGCCGGCCAAGGTCGCCGCGATGGAGGGCAACTGGGAGACGCGCGGGTATGTGCCGCTGCTGCTCTTCGCGCTGCCCAATGAGAAGGAGCGCCGCAACGACTTCGAGATCGGCGTGCCCGCCGGCGCCAGCCTGATCCTGAGGCACGAGGCCGCCGGAGTAATCCCTGGCCTGAACCAGTTCGTCGCGCCCGACGGCAGGAAGCTGCATCCGCCGGTGGCGCCGGTGTTCTTCGGCTTCCGAGTCATGGTCGGCACCGGCATGCTGATGCTGCTGGTCTCGTGGTTCGCGACCTGGCGGCTGTGGCGGCGGGGCGAGCCCGGCACCGTCCTCGGCTGGGTCCTGGTCGGCATGACCTTCTCGGGCTGGGTGGCGACGCTGGCCGGCTGGTACGTCACCGAGATCGGCCGCCAGCCCTGGCTGGTGACCGGCGTGCTGACCACGGCGCAGGCGGCCTCGACGGTGCCCGCCGGCATGATCGCCAGCACGCTGGTGGCCTATCTCGTGGTCTATGTCGCGCTGATCGCGGCCTATGTCTCGGTGTTGTTCCACCTTGCCGGCAAGGGCCTGAAGGCGGTGGCGTCGCCCAGCGGGGCCGGTGTCAGCAAGGCCGGCGGCGCGCCCCGGGGCGGCGGTTACGCCCAGCCTGCCGGCGCGACCGCGCAGGCGAAGTGAGGGAGGCTGCGATGAGCTGGCTCGACGGACACACCCTGCCCCTGATCTTCGCCGCGCTGATGGGGATCTCGATCCTCGCCTATGTCATCCTCGACGGCTACGATCTCGGCGTCGGGATGCTGATGGCGGGGGTCGACCGGCCCGAGCGCGATCGCATGATCGCCACCATCGGCCCGTTCTGGGACGCCAACGAGACCTGGCTGGTGCTCGGCATCGGCCTGCTGCTCGTCGCCTTCCCCCAGGCGCATGGTCTTGTGCTTCAGGCGCTGTACCTGCCGGTCGCGCTGATGCTGCTCGGACTGACGCTGCGCGGCGTCGCCTTCGAGTTCCGGGTCAAGGCACATGAGACGCATCAACGCTGGTGGGACGCAGCCTTCATCGGCGGCTCTCTGCTCACCGCACTGACACAGGGCTACATGCTGGGCGTCTACATCATGGGCTTCGCGCCCGGCCTTCTTACGCAGCTGTTTGCCATGGGAGCGGGGCTCGGCCTGGTTGCGGCCTATTGCTTCGTCGGCGCGACCTGGCTGATCGGCAAGACCTCGGGCGCGCTCCAGGCCCGCGCCGTGGTCTGGACCCGGACCACGCTGGTCGCGACCGCGCTCGCCATGGCCGCGGTCTCGATCGCGACGCCGCTGGTCAGCCCGCGCATCTTCGAGCGCTGGTTCTCCTTCCCCAACATCATCGGGCTCGCGCCGATCCCGCTGATGACGGGCGCGCTGTTCCTGGCGCTCTGGGTGTTCCTGAAGCGCATGCCACGCAGCGACCATTCGCTCGACTTCGTGCCCTTCGCGGGCGCGACTGCGCTATTTGCGCTCGGCTTCCTGGGGCTTGCCTACTCCTTTTACCCCTTCGTCGTGCCCGAGCAGCTGACGATCTGGGAGGCGGCGAGCGCGCCCGAGAGCCTGCTGATTATGCTGATCGGCGCGGCCTGCGTGCTGCCCTTCATCGCCGCCTATACGGCGTTCAGCTACTACGTGTTCCGCGGCAAGGCGACGGAGCTGCGCTACGACTGACGCCTTCCTTGGCTCGCGACAGGGTCTTGTCGTGCCTCTTGGGATTCGATGGGTCCGGCAGCGAGCCCATGGCGATGCTGACGCTGGTCCTCGCGATGCTCAATGCGGTTGAGATTCAAGGCCTCGCAGTTGCGCCTGTCGAGGCCGGGTTCGGAGCCGAGACCTGCGGCGGCGCGGGCGGCAAGGCGGTCCCCTCGCGCTGGCGCGCCCGTTCGACCGGCTTGCGCTCGACCACGCGCGGTTTTGGCGGCGGCCTGGCGCGGGGGGCGATGACCTAGAGTTGGACAAGCGCGATTAGCGTGCCGATCGCCGGGTGCCCGCCGCCGATGCCTGCGAGCATCGGCCGGCGCGAGCGTCGGTTCGATATCGAGACCAATGGTCGGAAAGAACCAACCGACACAGTGAACCGCCTCGGTTCAGATTATTGTCAATCTGAGCCGCGAGCGGTGTCAGTCAAACGGTCGATCAATGCTTGCCATACACGCGGGTCTGACCGTCAGCGCCGATGAGCAAAGTCTCGAATTTGTCTGGCGTGACGCCTGGAACCTCCATTCCGGGCGATCCAACAGGCATGTCGGGAACGGCTAGGCCAAGAGCCGCCGGCCTGGCTTTCAATAACTTGCGAATGTCTGAGGCCGGTACATGACCCTCGACGAAGTAGCCTTCGACAACGGCGGTGTGGCAGGACTGGACTTTATCCGGGACACCCGTAACACGCTTGATTGCAGCCATGTCGCTGCTTTCGACAACGCGCGGCGTGAAGCCGGCCTGCTCGAGATGTCGGACCCACGCCTTGCAGCAGCCGCAGGTTGGGCTGAGATGGACCTTGATCTCCTGGGCGCTCGCCGGGAGAGCCGGTAGCAGGAAGGCGAGAAGAAGGGCCGACGTAGGCTTCATCATAATCTCCAGATCAACGAGAATTCTTATGTCGAGGCAGAGTGGGATGCCGTATGCACGGTCGGTCCATGCGGCAAAACCGGATCGCCGGCGATGACCTGCGCCAGTTGCTGCTCTGGCTGGGCGAGGCGAGGCAGGGTGATAGTCACCCGAAGACCGCCTTCTGGACGGTTGGCTAGCGCGATCTCGCCGCCATGTGCGAGGACAACGGCGCGCGCAATGGTCAAACCGAGGCCGGAGCCGCCGGTGTCGCGTCCCCGCGATTCCTCGAGGCGGACGAAGGGTTGGAAGACGCGCTCGAAATCACGCTCCAGGATCCCTGGCCCGTCGTCCTCGATCGTGATCGCGAGACCATCCGGCGTCTCGGTGACGACGACCATGGCGCGGGTGCCGTATTTAACCGCATTGCCGATGACGTTCCAAAAAGCGCGCTTGAGCGCGAGCAGCCGGCCGAGCACGCGGCCATGACTGGTTCCACTTAGGCTGACCGCATGCCCCTGGTCGGCGTGGTCATCGACAATCGTCTCGATCACCGAGACGATGTCGATCGGCCTGATCGCCTCGCTCGAGACGCCGCCGCGCAGGAACTCCAGCGTTGAATCGATCATGCCCTCCATTTCGGCGAGGTCGGCGTCGACGAGGTCGCGGGTCGCCTCGTCATCCATCAGTTCGGAGCGCAGCCGCAGCCGCGTGATCGGCGTGCGCAGATCGTGCGAGACGGCCGCTAAGGCCTGCATTCTCTCGGAAACGAGGCGCTGGATGCGTTCGCGCATGGTGTTGAAGGCGCGCGCCGCGCGCCGGACTTCGGCCGGGCCGGTTTCGTCTAGCGGCTTCGGAATCTGATCCAGGCTGAACCGCTCGGCCGCAACGGCGAGATCGCGAAGCGGCCGCGTTGCCCAGCGCAGTAGCAAGACCGCCACGACAATGATCGCCACACCGAAGCAGATTGTGACGGTAAGCACGCTCCAGTCTGCATGCTGAGTTGCGCCGAGCGTGGTCGAGGAGAAGTTGACCCAGGAGCCGTCATCAAGTCTGACCGAGACTAGCATCATGTGCCGGTAGGCATCGGCGTCGCCCGAATTGAGCGCGCCGTCGTCGGCAAAACCGAGGCGGAAGGATTCTGACGCCAGATCGGGGACGAGTTCCTTGAGCTTGGCTTCCATCGCCGCCGTCCGCTCGGTGGTGGGCGCAGTGCCGAGAACCAGGCTGACCTTGCTCCAATGGACCTCAAGACTAGCGCTCGTCAGATCATGCGCCGCGCGGTCGCGCTCCGGCTCCTGGGGGATGCCTGCGATGGCGCGCTTGATCGAAACGATGCGCTCTGCCAGCCCGCGATCACGCTGCGCGCTCGCCAGGCTCTCAACCCCGACGCGATAGGCCCAGTAGCCGACAAGATGGAATGCCAGCAGCGCGGCGACTAGGATGAGAATGGCGCGGCCGGCCACGGTGTCAGGGAAACCCTTCTGGAACATGCGAGTCATGCCGGCTGACCCTCCCGCGTCTGAACAGCGGGGGTGAACATGTACCCGGCACCGCGAATTGTCTTGATCAGCTGGCCGCCATTGGCGTCGGCCTCCAGCTTGCGGCGCAGGCGGCTGATCTGAACATCGATCGCCCGGTCGAAAGGATCGCTGTTTCTAGTCTTGGCGAACTGCATCAAGGCTTCGCGCGACAAAACCCGGTTGGCGTGTTCGATGAAGGCGACCATCAGGTCGAACTCGCCAGTCGATAGATCGACGAGCGTGCCGGAGGGCGAAACCAGCTCGCGCCGCCGCAAATCCATCCTCCAGCCGTCGAAGACGACGAACTCGCTCGCGTGGCCGTCTCCTGCTCTGCGCATGGTGCGCGAACGTCTGAGCACCGCGCGAACTCGCGCCAAAAGCTCTCGAGGGCTGAATGGCTTGGTGACGTAATCGTCGGCGCCAGCCTCCAGTCCGATGACGCGGTCGCTCTCCTCGCTGCGCGCCGTCAGCATCACGATCGGAACCTGCGAGGTGGCGCGAACATCCCCGCAGAGATCGAAGCCCGAACGTCCAGGCAGCATCAGGTCGAGAATAATGAGATCGATGTCTGCCTGTCTCAGGACATCAAGCATGACGCGTCCGTCGGGCGCGCCCGTCACTTTGTAGCCGTGGCGCTGCAGGAAGCGGGCAACCAGTACGCGTATCTGCGGGTCGTCATCGACCACAAGCACATGGCCGTGGTCGTCGGCTGCGGAGGCGGTCGGGGAATTTGTCACGAGCATCTTTCGAGCGGCGCCAGCGGGCCTGCCCAACCGTATGGCCGGCGGGCAGATCGACAATATAGCTGCGTTGTGCCGGCTAGGCGCGATCGGCATTGCAACAATTTGTAACGGACAGGCTTCGTCGCCGTTGCTACCAAACTGCATCGAGGCTTTGGGGTCGAACGAATCGCGATGGCCGTAAAATTTGCTTGCACCGCTTTCGTAGCGCTCGCTCTGGGGGCCTGCTCAGTCGCTCCGGTGCCGGTCCATCTGGCTCGACCGGCCGATCCGAGCGCTCGCGTCCCGGCCGTCGGCTATCAGAGCGTCACCGCCGGCGTCACCGCGATGCGTCCGGCCGAGCCGAAGAACTGGCGGGAATTGAATCGCAGAGTAGGGCCTCAGCAGTGACCGCAATGACTCGCGCCTTCCAATCCTCTCATCCGATCTTGCAGAGTTCCATTCGCCGCTTCTCGTTGCTTGCCGGCGTCGCCGTGCTTCTCGGCGGCTGCGCTTCGTTCTCTGCCGATGGCGGCGTCGGTACGGTCCAGGCCATCGCTTACACAGAGCTGAACAAGGACGTCGTCAAGATCACCGACGACGGCGTCGCCGGCAGCGCAAAAGCGCGGGTCGATCAGCTTCTCAAGAAGTCGCTCACGGCCGACAGCGCGGTCCAGATTGCGCTCCTTAACAATCGCGGACTGCAGGCCGCCCTCAACGAACTCGGCATCGCCGAGGCGCAGATGGTGATTGCCAGCCTGCCGCCGAACCCCCGGTTTGCGATCTCGTCGCGCACGGGAACACTGTCGCTCGAAATCGAACGGCAGATCGTCGGCAGCATTTTCGCACTGGCAACTTTGCCGGCGCGCGCGGACGCTGCGCGGGATCGCTTTCAATCGGCCCAATTGCGCGCGGCTGAGGCCGTGTTGAAGCTCGCGGCCGATACGCGGCGGCAATACTTCCGCGCAGTCGCCGCTAACGCTCAAGCCGCCTTCTATTTGGAGGCCAAGGCCTCGACAGACGCTGCGACACAATTGTTCAAGCGTCTGGGCGAATCAGGAGGCATCAACAAACTCGACCAGGCCCGCGAGTTCGCCTTCGATGCGGAGCTCGGCGCCCAGCTTGCTCAGGCCCGTCTGCAACAGCGCCAGGAGCGTGAGCGACTGGTGCGCCTGCTCGGCATCTGGGGCGACGACTTGAAATTCAGGTTGCCGGGTTCGCTGCCGCCGCTTCCGCGCCTGCCGAGCATAAAAGCTGTTGAGGCTGAGGCGCTGCGCAAGCGAATCGATATTCAGATCGCGCGCGGCGATCTGAACCTTCTCGCGAAGACGCTGGGGCTGACGCAGGCGACCCGCTTCGTCAACGACATCGACCTTCTCGGCCGGCGCACCTATGATCGGAAGCTGACCGTTCTGCCCGATGGCGACGTCGAGCGTGAGGCCACGCGCACCCGTACTGTCGAGCTTGAGATCGAGATTCCGATCTATGATTTCGGGCAGTCCAAGGTCGCTCTGGCAGAGCAGACTTATATGCAGGCGGCGAATCGCCTGGCGGAGAAGGCGGTCAATGTCCGCTCAGAGGCCCGCGAGGCCTATGTCAGCTATCGCGGCGCGCATGACATCGCCCGACAGTACCTCAACAACGTGCTGCCGCTTCGCAAGATCATTCAGGACGAGGCTCAACTGCAGTATAACGGCATGCTGATCGACGTGACCCAGCTCATCGTCGATGCGCGCGGCCGCATTCTTTCCAACCTCGCCGCGATCAACGCGCGCCGCGACGTCTGGATCGCTCATACCGACTTCAAGCACGCGCTCATCGGCGGCGGCTCGGGCGGGGGCGGCGGAGGCGCCGTCGTCGCAGCGGCCGGCGGCGGCGGCGATGCGCCAGCCCATTGAACCCATCAGGAGCAAGACGCCATGACGGATCTTTCACGCAGGGGTTTCATCGGAACCTCAGGGCTTGTGATCGCAGGCGCGGCCGCCGTGTCGGGCCGCACCGCCTTCGCCTCGGTGCCCGAGGCGCCGACTATGGCAAGCGCCGCCACGCAGGCCCCGCTCGTGCCGACCTCTGGCCCGGATTACCAGCCGGTGGCGACGCTGAACGGCTGGACCCTGCCCGGGCGCATGAATGGCGACTGGAAGGAGTTTCACCTCGTCGCCGAGCCGGTCGAGCGCGAGATCGCGCCGGGCATGATTGCCTATCTCTGGGGCTACAACGGCCAATCGCCGGGCCCAACAATCGAAGCGGTCGAAGGCGACAAGGTCCGCATCTTCGTTACCAACAAGCTGCCCGAGAATACGACGATCCATTGGCACGGGCAGCGCTTGCCCAATGGGATGGACGGCGTCGGCGGCCTGAACCAGCCGCACATCCCGTCCGGCAAGACCTTCGTCTATGAGTTCCTGCTCAGGCGCTCGGGCACCTACATGTACCATCCCCATTCCGACGAGATGGTGCAGATGGCGATGGGCATGATGGGAATGTTCATCGTCCATCCAAAGGATCCGGCCTTCCGCCGCGTTGATCGCGACTTCGTCTTCCTACTCAACGCCTTCGATATCGTGCCCGGCTCCTACGTGCCTAAGGTCAACACCATGCTCGACTTCAACTTGTGGTGCTGGAACAGCCGCGCCTTTCCGGGCATCGACCCGTTCGTTGTGGCCAAGAACGACAAGGTCCGGATCCGCTTCGGCAACCTGACCATGACCAATCATCCGGTCCACATGCATGGCTACGAGTTCAAGGTCTCCTGCACGGACGGCGGTTGGGTCGATCCCGCCGCCGCCTGGGACGAGGTCTCGATCGATTGCGCCGTCGGCCAGATGCGAGCCTTCGACTTCGTCGCCGACGAGCCAGGCGACTGGGCAATCCACTGCCACAAGTCGCACCATACGATGAACGCCATGGGCCACTCGGTGAAGACCTATATCGGCGTCACCAAGAAGGATCTTGTCAGCCGCATCCGCAAGGCTGCGCCCGGCTACATGCCGATGGGCTCGAACGGGATGGGCGAAATGGGCTCTATGGAGATGGAACTGCCCAAAAATACCCTGCCGATGATGACGGGGTATTCGCAGTTCGGTCCCGTCGAGATGGGCGGCATGTTCTCGGTGGTGAAGGTGCGCGAGGGCCTGGCAAAAACCGATTACGCCGACCCCGGACATTACAAGCACCCGGAGGGCACGGTCGCTTACGAGTACAAGGGACAGAAGCTCGCCGAGGCGCCGCGCGTCGAGGGGCCGAAGACTAATCCTGAACTAGCCACATGGCAGGTGAAAGACCCGCGCAAGCCGCGCTTCGGTCCCGATGGCAAGCCGTTACCCGGCGCCAAGGCGGGCGGGGCGCATTCCAACCACTAAACGATCCATCGAACTCCGGAGAAACCGATGATAAAATTGGCGTCATTGAAACTCGCAGGCTTAGCGCTCGCATTGTCGGCCGGTGCTGCGCTTGCTGGACCAGGAGCGGCCGGCCATCACGACGGCGAGGTCGCCTATGGCAAGCCTGGTGACCCCAAGAAGCCGGCCCGCCTTGTCCAGATCTCGATGGGCGAACGTGACGGGAAGATGCAGTTCATCCCCGACAGGATCGAGATCCGACGCGGTGAGCAGGTCAAGTTCCAGCTTCGCAACAATGGCGAGCTCGATCACGAACTCGTCCTCGCGACGCTGGAGGAGAACCTCAAGCACGCCATCGAGATGCAGAAGAACCCCGACATGGAGCATGACGATCCGAACGCCAAGCGCCTGGCGCCGAAAAAGACCGGCGAGATCGTCTGGGCGTTCACCAAGGCGGGCGAGTTTGATTTCTCCTGCTTGATCCCCGGCCATCGTGAAGCCGGAATGACCGGCAAGGTTATCGTCAAATAGGCGCCAGCCTACTCAACAAGGAGCACACCATGCTGAAAATCATCTCCACGCTCGCCTTTGTGGCGTTCGCACTGCCGGCCCTCGCTCAGCAGGTCAATGGCACCGTCAAGAAGGTTGACGAGGCTGCAGGCAAGCTGACCATCGATCATGGGGCGATCAAGAACCTCGACATGGACGCCATGTCGATGGTCTTCCGCGCCGGTGACCCGGCCATGCTGAAGGGCCTGAAGGCCGGCGACAAAATCAAGTTCGACGCCGACCGGGTCAACGGCCAGATTACCGTGACGAAGCTGCAGAAGACCAAATAAGCGCTGCTTAAGCGCCGATCGAACTCCAAGCCGCGGCAGATTGTCATGCCGCGGTAAGAGTTTCTTAGAAATACAGCGAGAGCCTATGAGTGGTTTGCTGCCAATAAACATTCATGGCGTGAGTTTGTTATTCGATGATTCAGCCCAGAATCTGAATCTAACAATGTTTTGGTTCGTCACCGCAGCTGCAGCCGTAGACTTGTTCGCTCTCGTTTTGGTACTGTCTCGAAAATAGACAGTTCCTTCACCTCAAGCAGCGGAGGGCAAATCATGCTAGGACGGCTTCTTGTAATCTTGATCTCTTTTTCGCCAAACGTATCAAGAGCTGACGATGGCGATCTGCAGCGCGCGTTGCTCGAGGCGGCCTGCGCTAACGCCAAGGTTACTCGTCTTCCGGCGGTTGGACGGAGTGAACGATACGAAGCCAACTGCTTTGGGACCTCGCATAAGCGCATCCAGATCGCCTGCATCGCAGGGCGATGCGTTGCCGATCGTCCGCCTGGCGGACGCGATGATCCAGAAGAATAGAATTGAGACGCAGACTAAATATCGATTTTATAGCACCTGGATAAATCAAAATCGACGCCTTAGCAGTCGAGATCTGTTAAGGCTGTGAATGGAACTCCTCGCTCAGGTTGCGCGTTATCTTGGTCGGCGGCTCGGCCACGATCGGTAACTGGTTGGCCCGATTCCCGCTCTCTTTGGTTATGCCCTATACTATCAGTAGGTAGTTGGCTTTGTGCTTTACCGCGCTTTTGTCTTTACGGCGATCTTCCCAATCGCTCGGATTGTAAATCGCCCTGTTTCTAGGCTTCAACGTAGTCGGTGTATCGACCAACCATAGCGACACGTAGACTTGTCGTTCTTTCGGCTGCTGACTGGGATACATACGGCAATGAAAGCAGATAGTTTATATTCAAATTTCGATATTCGGCGATATTAATCATGACTATCTCGCTACTATCAAAAATCATATCGGAATATATATTACTTGATTATTATAGACTATTTGTCGGAACCAGTTGATAATGAATCTTATTAGTATATTTAACACAGTTAATGGCGATATACATCAGCTCGTCCATAAGATTGCTGGCCTCGATTATCCGCACGGCCACTGGATGCTGTCCGCCGCAGCGATCGTGGTGTTCGTTGTCGCTCCCGCGTGGACGATCGGACATTTGGGGAGAGCGCTGTTTCGGGGGGCATCCGGAGCTCGTAGGCGTCGAGCCCGGCTCGCCGCCGTGATTAGCAGGCCCGTCCCTGCTTCGGATCACGTTGGCGATGGAGAGCGATCCGGTCCGGGGACAGGTAATCCACCCGAAGCCCGAATCGAGGTCGCGCCGGTCAACCGTGATCCTTGGATATTAGCCCTCTTTGTCGCGAGGGCCACGTCTCGTTATCAAGTCCTGCTGGTTCTTTTGTCCCTGCTGACGCTGCCCGCAGCCTGGTTCCTGCTCGATATACCCAAGCACATCATCAATCACGCACTCGCCAGCCCCGAGGCGCACGATGGAATGACGTTTCTTGGCATCCATCTGCCCCGCTTGGAATTATTGATCGCGCTTTGCATGAGCTACCTCGCAATTTTGACAGCGAGCGGCCTCGTTAAATTTGCAGCGACCCGCATCAGAGGACGAGCCAGCGAACGGCTTGTACGGCGGCTGCGCCTGAAGATTGTACGCAGGTCGAGGAAGAATTTGGCGGCTGAAGCAAGAGCCGCGCTTGCGGCCGTCGCCGTTCAGGAGGTTGAGCCCATTGGCTACTTCGGGGCGAGCTTGTTTGTCGTTCCACTTATCTACGGCGGGACACTTCTTACCAGCCTCGTCTTTTTGTTTGTTCAGAACCCCGCGCTCGCGTTGTCGGCCTTGATCATGTTGCCCGTTCAACTGACTTTGCTGCCTCGCCTCCAAAATGCTTTGAACGCAAAAGTACGCGAAAGGGTCTATGCGACGCGAGAGCTGACTCAGCTCCTCACCTCAGGTGACGTACATACGGAATCTTTATCCAAAAAGAGTTCCATTTATCCAACCCTTCAACAGCAAACGCGCCAAATTGCTGCACTGGAACGTATACGAATAGAGATTAGCGATCTGAAGGGTCGATTGCGAGGTCTTTATAATTATACGTCGAATCTGACGCCATTTTTCTTCTTCGCAATTGGTGGATATCTCGTCGTGCGAGAGCGCCTTTCGCTAGGAGCATTGGTCGCAGCAATAGCCGCCTACAGGGAAATCGCGCCGGCGATGAGAGAATTGTTCGACTTCGTGCAGAACTGGTCGGACGCGGAAGCTCGATTTGAAGAGGTCACACGCGTCCTGGAAAATATCGAAACTAAAATTTACGTGTAAAGGCCGGCGCCAACCGACGTGGAATTGGTCTTTCTATTCCGATTTTCGCTCAAGGATCTATCCGGACGAAGTTGAGGGAGTTCGAAGGTATGGCATCGACAGGATCGGCTTGGATCGAAATTCGCAGTGACGTTTGCTTCTGAAGCTGACCGCGAGCCGCTCATTGGCAACGGGTCGCGTCCGTTCGACTGCCTTGTGATCGGCGGCGGCCCGGCCGGTCAGACAGCTGCGATTTATCTGGCCAGGTTTCATCTGTCTGTTTTGGTCGTGGACGGCGGAGAAAGCCGCGCGAACTGGATCCCCGTCAGCCACAACCATGCCGGTTTCCCGGACGGCATAGGGGGATTGGAGCTTCTGGCGCGCATGAAGGCTCACGCCACGCGATATGGCTCCCGTCATATAGACGCCGAGGTGACCTTGTTGACGAGGGATGGCGATCTGTTCGTGGCGGTAGCCGGGGACTTGATCCTGCGCGCCCGCACGGTCTTGCTGGCGACCGGCGTTGTGAACCGGCGTCCCGCCATGCCAGATGATATGCACGCCCAGGCACTGTCGCGCGGCTTGCTACGCTATTGTCCGATCTGCGATGGGTTCGAGGTGACGGATCGCCGCGTCGGCGTCATCGGCACCGCTGCGAACGGGCTCAATGAGGCCGAGTTCCTGCGCAGCTTCACGGCGGATGTAACACTGATTTCGCCTTACGGCCTGCACGATCTCGATGCATCTCAGCGACGACGCATCCACAATGCTGGCATCAAGCTGCTTGCGGGGCCCTGTCTAGCCTTCGATCTCCGGGAGAGGACGATCGCGGTGGCCTTGCCCAACAAAAATATCGAATTCGACGCTGTCTACCCGGCCTTGGGCAGCGAGGTCCGATGCAATCTTGCGGTTGGACTGGGGTCGATAGTTTCCAGTCGAGTATGCGTAACCGTCGATACCAAGCAAAGGACCAATGTGCCAGGCCTGTATGCCGCAGGCGACATGGTCGAGGGGCTCGACCAGATTAGCTACGCCATGGGGCAGGCTGCCGTGGCCGCCACAGCTATTCGCAACGATCTAAACAACCGCCAACCTCTGCATCGGTAGCTTTGGTCGGCACCGGCTTCGAGGTATTCGGCTGGATCGAGAGCACCTCGGTCCACGTAAGCATCTTCAGGATGGCAACGTTAAGACGTCCGGTAACGAGACCGTCCGCCAGCAGGAGGCCTTGCGGCATGCGGCAGCCATCGAAGGTACTCGAGAAATTCGACCCGCAGCCGTCATGTTTGTACTGGCCCTTCAGCTGCGATGACGACTGACTGACGCGATCTTGATGCCGCCGGCCTTTTGCCGGCGTTACGGACATGGCATCCTCCAACCATGAGGTTCCGGATTTCCCTGCACGCGCTGATCCTGGCCCTGTTCCTGACGGCCAGCGTTCTCGCGGCCTATGTCACCCCGGCGACTGCCGGTATGACGCGGGAGGCTGTCGGCGTCGAGGATACCATGGAAGCCGGCATGCCGTGCTGCCCGTCGGACCAGGATGGCCCCAAGGACTGCACGTCGAACTGCCCGTCGCTGACCTTCTGCCTCGCAAAGGCTTTCGCCGGCGGAACGGCCAAGGCCGTATCACTTCCGCGACCGGTCATGGCCGTCATCGCGCTCATGGGCGACGACGCAGAGCGCGTATCCCAGACCTCCGCGCCGCCCGCGAGACCTCCCCGAATCTGAGGCATCGCCGGCGCGTCAGCGCTGGCTCCGGCCGCACGGCGCTGTCCTGCGGTTGGTGACCCGTGGCTCCGAGCCACGCGATAGCTGCGCCAAAGCGCGGCAGCCTAATCCATTCGGGATACTCGCAATGTCGACTTTGAATCCCCTGCGCGCGCTCGTCGCCGCATTTCCGCTCGCCTTCGCAATGCCGGCGCTGGCCGACATCAAGGACTACGAATTCCAGCTGACCCAGAAGGAGCTGAAGCAGGGCGACGGCGTCGTCGTCACCGTCCGGCTGATCGACAGGCGCACAGGCAAGGCTGTGCCAGACGCGGTGATCTTCGCCAGCCGCATCGACATGGAGCCTGACGGCATGGCGACGATGGCCTCGAAGCTGGAGCCCGTGCCTACGACCGAGCCGGGCAGTTACGCCTTCAGGACCAACCTGATCATGGAAGGCGGCTGGCGTCTCTCGCTGGCGGCCAAGGTGCAGGGCGAGGCCGGCACGCTCGAAAGCCGTCTGGTCCTGAAGGCCACTCCATGAAGCGAGTGCTGCTCTCGATCCTCGGTCTCGCCGCCCTCACAGCGGCGGGCGCGGGGGGCTATTTCGCTGGTACGCGTGGGATGGCGCTGCCCGGTCTGGATCGTCTCCACCATGCCCTCATGGCCAGATCGGCGGTCGTGCCCAAGGCGGAGCCGGCGGCAGCGACGGGTGCGATCGCCTATTATCGTCACCCGGACGGAATGCCGGTCTACGCGCCAGACCCGCGCAAAACCGAAGACGGTCGCGACTTCCTGCCTGTCCGCGCCAGCGAGGAGATCAGCTTCGATCCGCCCGCGGCTAGACCGGCGCAGGTCGCCGAGGCGCCAGCCGCTGGAGCGGCGGCCGAGCGAAAACTGCTCTACTATCGCAACCCGATGGGTTTGCCCGACACCTCGCCGGTTCCGAAAAAGGACTGGATGGGCATGGACTACCTGCCGGTCTATGCCGGGCAGGACGCCGACGACAAAGTGATCAAGCTCTCGCCCGGCCGCATCCAGCGCAGCGGCGTGCGTTCCGAGCCCGTGATCCGGCAGGCGATCAGCCGGCCGATCCGCGTGCCCGGCACGGTGCAACTCGACGAGCGCCGCGTCTCCTTGGTCGCGACGCGCTCGGACGCCTTCATCCAGGAGGTGGCCCCGATCACGACCGGTGACCGCGTCGCCAAGGGCGACCGGCTGGTCAAGATCTATTCGCCCGAGATCACGGCGGCGAGCGCGCAGTTCGTCGCCGAACTCAACGCCGCCGGGCGCGGCGTGCCCGAAGGTGGCGCGCGCCAAAGGCTGGAGAATCTCGGCGTGCAGCCGGAGATCGTCGCCGAGATCGAGCGCACCCGGAAGGTGCCGCTGACGATCGTCTGGGCGGCTCCGCGCGACGGCATCGTGCTGGAGCGCAACGTCGTCGACGGCATGAGGATGGCGTCGGGCGACAGCCTGTTCCGGCTCGCCGACATCTCGACGATCTGGGTCCTGGCCGATGTGCCCGAAGGCGATCTCGCCGCGATCCGCATCGGCGCGCCCGCCACTGTCCGGCTGCGCGGACGGCCCGGCACGGTGTTCGAGGGCAAGGTCGGGCTGATCTATCCGCAGGTGGCCGAGGCGACTCGCACCACCAAGGTGCGCATCGAGATCGACAACCGCGCCGGCATGCTGCTGCCCAACATGTATGCCGATGTCGAGATCGGCTCGGGCGAGGCGGGGCTCGTTCTCGCCGTGCCCGACAGCGCCGTGATCGACACCGGCACGCGCCGCGTCGTCATCCTCGATCGTGGCGAGGGCCGTTTCGAGCCACGCGAGGTCAGACTCGGACAGCGTGGCGACGGCATGGTCGCGATCAGCGAGGGGGTGCAGGAGGGCGACCGCGTCGTCGTCTCGGCCAATTTCCTGATCGACGCGGAGAGCAACCTGATGGCCGCGCTGAGCGGCCTAGGCGCGCCAGCGGACGGCAAGTCCGCCGAGACCAAGTCGTCGGAGGCGAAACCATGATCGCCCGGCTGATCGCCTGGTCGGCGCGCAACCTCGTCCTCGTCTTCGTCGCCACGGCGTTCGCTGTCGCGGCCGGCGTCTATGCGGTCCGGACGCTGCCGCTCGACGCCATCCCCGATCTCTCCGACGTGCAGGTCATCGTCTACACCGAATATCCCGGCCAGGCGCCGCAGGTGATCGAGGACCAGGTCACCTATCCGCTGACGACCTCGATGCTGACGGTGCCGAAAGCCCGCGTCGTGCGCGGCTTCTCGTTCTTCGGCGTCTCCTTCGTCTACGTCATCTTCGAGGACGGCACGGACCCGTACTGGGCGCGCTCGCGGGTGCTGGAATATCTCAACTCCGCCGCGCGCCGCCTTCCCACAGGCATCTCGCCGACATTGGGGCCGGACGCCACCGGCGTCGGCTGGGTCTACCAATACGCCGTCATGGCCAAGGATATGTCGCTGGCCGAACTGCGCTCGGTCCAGGACTGGTCGGTGCGTTTCGCCGCCTCGCGTGCCGAGGGCGTGGCCGAGGTCGCCAGCGTCGGTGGCTTCGTGAAGCAATACGCCATCGTGGTCGATCCGGTGCGGCTGCGCGCGCAAGGGGTGTCGCTGGCGAGCCTTCGCGAGGCGGTGCGCAACAGCAACATGGATGTCGGCGGCCGCACCGTCGAGCTCGCCGAGTTCGAGTTCGTGGTGCGCGGGCGCGGCTATCTGAAGTCGATCGCCGATATCGAGAACATCGTGCTCCGGACCGAGCGCGGCGCGCCCTTGCGCCTCGCCGACGTCGCCCGCGTCGAACTCGGACCCGACGAGCGGCGCGGCATCACCGAACTCAACGGCGAGGGCGAGGTCGCCAGCGGCATCGTGCTGCAGCGTTTTGGGGCGAACGCGCTCGGCGTCATCGAGCGCGCCAAGGCGAAGCTCGCCGAGATCGCCGCGACCTTGCCGGGCGGAGCCGAGATCGTGCCGGTCTATGACCGTTCGCAACTGATCGAGCGCGCGATCGAGACGCTCAAGGTGACGCTGCTCGAGGAGAGCGTCATCGTCGCGCTGGTCTGCATCGTCTTCCTTATGCACCTGCGCAGCGCGCTGGTGGCGATCCTGATGCTCCCCGTCGGCATCCTGATCGCGTTCGCGGCGATGAAGGCGCTGGGGCTGGGCTCCAACATCATGAG